>NZ_JABXXP010000101.1 GCF_013376155.1 Nguyenibacter vanlangensis | reverse complement strand
ATTCGACCCGCCCGACGCGGCGGCGTTATAGGGCGCGCCCGCCGTCGCCGAGGGGCGCGGATGAACATAGCGCGCCTGCGTGAAATCCTGCCCGATCAGCGCCGAGCCCACGGCGCGCCCCTGCGCCACGACCACGCTGCCCCGCGCCTGGTGCGGCAGGATGATCTGCGCGATGCCGGTCAGCGCCAGCGGATAGATCAGCCCGGTCAGCACCGAAAACGCGGCCAGCAGCACCAGGGCCGGACGAACATGACGGACCATGACGGGATCCTTTCAAACCAGATGCAGCAGATTGACCAGCAGGTCGATCACCTTGATGCCGGCGAACGGCACCGCGATCCCCCCCGCGCCATAGACCAGCAGATTGCGCCGCAACAGCGCCGCCGCCCCCACGGGCCGGTAGCGCACGCCCCGCAGCGCCAGGGGAATCAGCGCCACGATGATCAGCGCGTTGAAGATGATCGCCGACAGGATCGCGCTCTGCGGCGTGCCCAGCCGCATGATGTTCAGCGCCGCCAGTTGCGGATAGAACCCGATGAACATCGCGGGAATGATCGCGAAATACTTGGCCACGTCATTGGCGATGGAAAAGGTCGTCAGCGCCCCGCGCGTCATCAGCAACTGCTTGCCGATCCCCACGATCTCGATCAGCTTGGTCGGGTCGCTGTCCAGGTCGACCATGTTCCCCGCCTCGCGCGCCGCCATGGTGCCGGTATTCATCGCCACCCCGACATCCGCCTGCGCCAGCGCCGGCGCGTCATTGGTGCCGTCGCCGCACATCGCCACCAGCTTCCCCGCCTCCTGCTCCTTGCGGATCAGCGTCAGCTTGGCCTCCGGCGTCGCCTGAGCCAGGAAATCGTCCACCCCGCTTTCCGCCGCGATCGCGGCGGCGGTCAGCGGATTGTCGCCGGTGATCATCACGGTGCGGATACCCATCCGCCGCAATTCGGCGAAACGCTCGCGAATTCCCCCCTTCACCACGTCCTTCAGATGCACCACCCCCAGCAGCCGCCCGGCATCAATGACGGCCAGCGGCGTCCCGCCGCCCTTCGCGATCGTCTCGGCGATCTCGCGCACCGCCTGGGCAGCGGGATCCTGGGCAGCCGAGTCCCGCGCTGCCCGGTCCTGCGCTATCTGGGCCAGCACGCTGTCCACCGCCCCCTTGCGGATCTGCCGCCGCCCGATATCGACGCCGCTCATCCGCGTCTGGGCGGTAAAGGGCACGAAACGCGCGTCCAGCGCATGCATCTCGCGCCCGCGAATGGCAAAGCGCTCCTTGGCCAGCACGACGATCGACCGCCCCTCGGGCGTCTCGTCGGCCAGCGACGCAAGCTGCGCGGCATCCGCCAGCTCCAGCGGCGTCACCCCGGGCACCGGGACGAAATCGGCCGCCTGCCGGTCGCCGATCGTGATCGTCCCCGTCTTGTCCAGCAGCAGCGTATCCACGTCCCCCGCCGCCTCGACCGCCCGGCCCGACATGGCCAGCACGTTGAAACGCACCAGCCGGTCCATCCCGGCAATGCCGATCGCCGACAGCAGCGCACCGATCGTCGTCGGGATCAGGGTGACGAACAGCGCCACCAGGACCAGCACCGAAATCCGCCCGCCGGCATAGGCGGCAAAGCTGGGGATCGTCGCCACCGCGAAGATGAAGATCAGCGTCATCCCCGCCAGCAGGATGGTCAGCGCGATCTCGTTCGGCGTCTTCTGCCGCTGCGCGCCTTCGACCAGCGCGATCATCCGGTCCAGGAAGGTCGCGCCCTGCGCGGCGGTGATCCGCACGATGACCCAGTCCGACAGCACCCGCGTGCCCCCTGTCACCGCCGAGCGATCGCCGCCGCTCTCGCGGATCACCGGCGCCGATTCCCCGGTAATCGCCGATTCGTCGACCGAGGCGATGCCCTCGATCACCTCGCCGTCGCTGGGGACGAAATCGCCCGCCTCCACCAGCACCACGTCCCCCGGCCGCAGCAGCGGCGCCGGCACGGATTCGCATATCCCGTGCCGCGACCAGCCGCCGTCATGCTCGGGCGTCAGGCGCCGCCCCAGCGTCTCGGTCCGCGTGCGGCGCAGGCTCTCGGCCTGGGCCTTGCCCCTGCCCTCGGCCAGCGCCTCGGCGAAATTGGCGAACAGCAGGGTAAACCACAGCCACAGATTGATCTGTACCGCAAAGCCGGTCTGCGGCGCCCCCCGCGCCAGGTCGCGCGCCAGCAGGACGGTCGTCAGCACGGTGACGATCTCGACCACGAACATCACCGGATTGCGCCACAGGATTCGCGGATCGAGCTTGCGGAAACTGTCGACGATGGCCGGCCCGATCAGTTCGGGCCGCATCAGACCGCCGGACGGCCGATGCGGCCGCCCATGCATATCGGGCGCCAGCCTGGGTTTGGGAACATGAATGGTCATCGCCTGTCAGCCTGCCAGGAAGGAAATTCGGGGAGGGAAATTCGGGGGAAGGATATCCAGGGAAAGAAAATCACGAGAGTACACCGCGCAGCATCGTCAGGTGCTCGACGATCGGCCCCAGCGCCAGCGCCGGCAGGAAGGTCAGCCCCCCGACGATCAGGATCACGCCGCAGACCAGCCCGATGAACAGCGCCCCCTGGGTGGGAAACGTGCCGGGCGAGGGCGCCAGCGTGCGCTTGGCCGCCATCGCCCCCGCGATCGCCAGCGCCGGCACGATCACGAAGAACCGCCCGACCATCATCCCGATGCCCAGCGTGACGTTCCAGAACGGATTGGCCGTCAGCCCCGCGAACGCGCTGCCGTTATTCGCCGCCGCCGAGACATAGGCATACAGCGCCTCGGAAAATCCATGCGGACCGCCGGTCGACAGCGCGGCCTTCCCAGGCGCGACCACCACCGCCAGCGCGGTCAGGCCCAGCATCATCAGCGGCAGGCACAGCACCGCCAGCATCGTCATCTTGATCTCGCGCGCCTCGATCTTCTTGCCCAGATATTCCGGCGTCCGCCCGACCATCAGCCCGGCCATGAACACGGCGATGACGGCGAACAGCACGAAGCCGTACAGCCCCGACCCCACGCCGCCGAAGATGATCTCGCCCAGCATCATGTTGACCATCGGCACCATGCCGCCCAGCGGCAGGAAGCTCTCATGCATCGCATTCACCGCGCCGCATGACGCATCGGTGGTGACGGTGGCGAACAGCGACGACGCCGCGATGCCGAACCGCACCTCCTTGCCTTCCATGTTCCCCAGCCCCGGATTCACCCCCAGCGCGGCGAAGGCCGGGTTGGCATGCGCCTCGGACCAGTACAGCACCGCGACCCCGATCAGGAACAGCGCCGCCATCGCGGAAAACACCGCCCAGCCCTGCGCCTCGTCGCCGACCATGCGCCCGAACAGGTTCGTCAGCCCCGCCCCCAACGCGAAGATGCACAGCATCTGCATGAAATTGCTCAACGCGGTCGGATTCTCGAACGGATGCGCCGAATTGGCGTTGAAGAACCCGCCGCCGTTGGTGCCCAGCATCTTGATCGCTTCCTGGCCGGCCACCGGCCCGACCGCGATTGTCTGGTGCGCGCCTTCCAGCGTGGTCACGTCCACCGAGCCGGCCAGGGTCTGCGGCACGCCCTGCCAGACGAACAGCAGCGCCAGCACGATGCAGGCCGGCAGCAGCACGTACAGCGTCAGGCGCACCAGATCGACCCAGAAATTGCCGATGGTCGCGGCCGACCGCCGGGCAAAGCCGCGGATCACCGCCACCGCCACCGCGATCCCGGCGGCGGCCGACAGGAAATTCTGCACCGTCAGCGCCAGCATCTGGCTCAGATGACTCATCGTCGTCTCGCCGGCATAGCTCTGCCAGTTGGTGTTGGTCAGGAAACTGACCGCGGTGTCATAGGCCAGGTCCGGCGCCACCGCCCCACGGCCCAGCGGATTGAGCGGCAGCACGCCCTGCAGCCGCAGGATCAGGTAGACCGCCAGGAAGCAGAACAGCTTGAATGTCAGCACGGCCATGGCATAGCCGCTCCAGGACTGCTCCTCCGCCGGGTCGATCCCCGCCAGCCGGTACAGGCCGCGCTCCACGCCCCCCACCAGTTTCGTCGGCACGATCCGCTCGCCCGCCGTCACCCGCGCCAGATACCCCCCGATCGGCCGCGTCATCGCCACGACCAACAGGAAAAAGACGAAAATCGTCGCCCAGCCCGCCACGGTCATTCATCAGAACCTTTCAGGACGGACCAGCACCAGGGTGACATAGGCCAGCAGGACGACCGTCACCGCCGCGCCCAATACCAGATCCAGGCTCATGGCTCAGATCCTCCGGCAGAACGAGACGAACCCGGCGCAGGCGGCAAATCCCGCCAAACCGAGCCCCAGATACAGAACGTCATGCATGTCGCCTCTTCTCCGCGATGGATGATCCTGCGGTCCACGCCGCGCCACACCGATTATCCGACGACCGCCATAGGAATGAGAGAGGGACCGCCGCCCCGCCGCATAGGAATCTCATAGGAATGCGCGCCCAAATGCACGCACCGCCGCCGCGCGGCATGGCGTTCCGCGAACGCCTCGGGCATGGTCCCGGCGAAGACGTTTTCTCCTGTCCCGCTTTCTCCCTCCTGCGGAAAAGAAAATAAAATTCTTTGCCATGCAACAAAATATCGGAAATTTCTCTTTCTGGCGCCCGACCGGCTGCGCCCTGCTCGCCCTGCTCGGCACGTGGTCACACATGCCCTCACAAGCGCGGGCGCAGGGGGCGAAGGACTGGTTCGACGCCATCACCGTCAGCGGCCAGATCGAGGGCGGCATCGACGCCAACCCGGCGCGCCCCGCCGACGGCAATAATTTCGGCCGGCTCATCGGCGACCGCGCCACCCAGGCCCTGCTCGACCAGGTCACGATCACGATCGCGAAAACGGTCGACCAGACATCCTCGTCCTATCAGGCCGGCTTCCTGCTGCGGGGCCTGTACGGCGCCGATGCGCGCTATTACAACATCGCCGGCATTTCCGACCGCGCGCTGACCGGACGCAACCAGGTCATGCCGGCCCAGGCGCATCTCGACCTGCACCTCCCCTGGCTGACCCGTCACGGGCTGGACATGCAGGCCGGCATCCTCGCCGCGCCGATGGGGGTGGAAACGCTCGATCCGGCGATGCGGTCGTTCTACACGCTGGCCTATACGACGGAATATTCCACGCCGTTCGAACATGTGGGCGCGATGGTCCAATTTCATGCCACCGACCGATGGGACATCCTGTTCGGCGTCGATACCGGCAACCAGGTCTCGTTCGGGCACGGCGACGACAACGATGCCGCCGCGGGTTATTTCGGCCTGGCGGGCAACGGCCTGGCCGGCGGCAGACTATCCCTGCTCTATCTGTCCCGCGTCGGGCCCGAGGACGCGGTGCGCGCCCTGGGCCCGCGCGCCAACGGCGCGCAGCGCTTCTGGAACGACCTCGACATGACCTTCAAGGTCGATGACCGCCTGTCCCTGACCGGCGAATTCAACGCGATGCATGACGAAGGATTGCGCGCCGATACGGTCAGTTTCGTCGGTTTCCTCGGTTATCGGCTCACGCCGACGCTCACCGTCAATTATCGCGGCGAGATCTATCGCGACAATACCGGGCAATTCGTCACCGGCTTCCTCGGCGACGCCGCCTATATGCGCGCCCTGCTCGGCGAGCCCGCCGCCACCCGGACCGCCCCGCCCACCACCTATGGCGCGCTCACCCTGGGCGTCACCTGGCACCCCACCCTGGGGCGCCCGTTCAAACTGTTCGAGATCCGCCCGGAAATCCGCTTCGACCGCTCCCTGAACGGCACCACGCCCTTCAACGGACTGCGCAACGCCGGCATGTTCGCCTTCGGCGGCGACGCGCTGCTGGGCTTCTGACCCCGCCCCCGGATCTCCGACGCCCTGCCGCGCGCCTCTCTCAAGTCAAACCATATGAAAATCCAAACAGGACCGCATTCCCGCACCTGTCATCCACGACATGCACGAACCTGAAGGCATCCCGCGCGCTATAGACTCCGTCACGGCGCAACCGTTCACGGAATGGTCACCCGTTCCATTTCCGGATGCATCAACTTTATTCTTCCGATAAGCGATTATGCGACGTGATATTCCTGCCAACGGCTCAAGGCCACCGGCTCAAGAAGGAAACCGGCGTCATGGCGAGGCGTCTCTTTCACACGCTGGACGGGCTGCGCGGTCTGGCGGCCGTGGCGGTCGTACTGGTCCATATGGGTAAGGTGTCGTTCCCGACGATCTGGTATCCTGCCGGGGGCTATCTCGCGGTGGATCTCTTCTTCGGGCTCAGCGGCTTCGTCCTGGCCGAGGCATACGCCGCCAGGCTGGATGCGGGGCTGTCCCTGGCGGCCTTCATGCAGAAACGCATCGTGCGCCTGTGGCCGCTCTACGCGCTCGGGCTCGGGCTCGGCGCGGCCGCCGCGGCCTTGCGGATCGCATCCCATCACGCGCCGCCCTCAGCCCTGGCCCCCTTCCTCCCGGCGCTCTTCTACTGCCCATGGTTCGGAGCGGACGGCGTGCTCTACCCGCTCAATTTTCCGGCCTGGTCGCTCTTCTACGAACTGCTCGCCAATATCGTCATGGCGGCGGCGTGGCGCAGGCTCGACAACCGGACGCTGATCGGCCTGGTGTGCCTCTCCGCGCTCGGTCTCGTGGTGTCGGCCCGTCTCCTGGGCTCGCTGAACGCCGGAATGATCTGGAGCTGGGCGCCGGCCGCCCTCGCACGCGTCGGTTTCTCCTTCTTTCTCGGCATCCTGCTGTGGCGCGCCGGCCCCCGCCTCCTGAATGTCGGCGTCCCCCCGAACGTCAGCGCATGGGTGCCGATGGGGCTGCTCGCCCTCGCCCTGGCCGTCGATACGCACCACATCCCGCGCCCGCTGCTGGACCTGTCCGAGGTCTTTTTCCTGCTGCCGGCGATCATCTGGCTCGGCGCATCGACACGGCCGACGGGCGCCAGCCTGATGATGTTCGAAGCCCTCGGAGGCGCGTCCTACGCCCTCTATGCCGTTCACGCACCGATCCTCGGCCTTGCCGCCGCCTTTCTGAACAGCGGGCTGCATATCCCCCCGAACACCGCATCCCCCTGGCTCTGCCTTGCCATACTTGCCGGACTCGTCCTGCTCGCCTGGTCGCTGAACAGACTGGACGTCGCATTCCGCGCCCGCCTCGATGCGCCCGCGCGATGGATGACGCAACGCGCCGCCAGGGCGCAGCCCGCCGACGAGGCCATCCGGGGCTGACCTTGCCGGCGCGCGGCACGCGGCCACCGGGTTCCCGGCCGGCACGCGATGGGATAATTTCCTGGAATTGTTTCCTGGAATAGTTTCCCCTGCCGCACCCGCACCGACAAGAGCCGCCCCGCGTGACCACCCCGCCCCCCTATACCGCCCACTGGTCCCCCGCCGTCCCCGATCGCGGTCTTCCGCACGGCGATGCCCCGGCGGCCTATCCGGCCCGCTATCCCGTCCGGCTGCGCGACGGCTCCTGCCTCGACCT
>NZ_JABXXP010000100.1 GCF_013376155.1 Nguyenibacter vanlangensis | reverse complement strand
GTCCTCGCCCGACCTGCGCCTGCGTGCCGAACGGCCGCGTGTGGTACGGCTGTCGCGCGCCGTGATCTGGTCGCTCGGCGGGTTTGGTGTCATCGCCGTGGCCTTTGCGCTGGGCTATGCGCTGGAAGCCAGCCATCGACCGCCACCAGGGCCGGCTGGAGCGGACAATGCATCGCCTCCCGCGGCGGCCGGACTGGACAGTCTGCCGAAAGATTATGCCGGCGTGCCGAAACTGGGGCCCGCGCTGCCCGGCGATCTGGGGCGTCCGATCCTGCATGCCCAGCAGCAAGGGAAATCAGTCCCTACCAATGCCATCGGCGACGAGAACGCGCGCCGGGCGCAGCAGGAAATCGATGCCGCCATCGGTAGTAAGCTGTTCGCCTCGATCGAAGCCCGCGAGCGGCATGATGGGCAGCCGATCCCGACCTTGGCCTCCGCCTCGCCCGGTCAGGGGCA
Source organism: Nguyenibacter vanlangensis (assembly GCF_013376155.1). GTDB lineage: Bacteria > Pseudomonadota > Alphaproteobacteria > Acetobacterales > Acetobacteraceae > Gluconacetobacter > Gluconacetobacter vanlangensis. The sequence goes on along the minus strand of NZ_JABXXP010000100.1, from coordinate 7,108 downwards.
GGGAACAGTCGATACCGGACCGCAGGCCGGAAACCGCGCTTTCCTCGCAGGGCAGCCTGACCGACAGACCATCAGCCCCGACCGGATCATGCCGCTCGCGTCGCCCTATATGCTCCAGGCGGGAACTGTGATCGCGGGCGCGCTGAACACGAAGATCAGTTCCGACCTGCCAGGGCAGATCGTCGGGCACGTCACCCAGAACGTCTATGACAGCCCGACGGGGCGGTATCTCCTGATCCCGCAGGGCAGCACGCTGTTCGGCGCCTATAACAGCGGGATTTCCTTTGGGCAGCAGCGCACCCAGATCATCTGGACCCGGCTGATTTTTCCGAACGGGGAAAGTCTGGTGCTGGAGAAGCTGCCCGGCGCGGATGCCATCGGCCAGTCTGGACTGTCCGATGAGGTGAATAATCACTGGGGTCAGCTGTTCAAGGCCGCACTGGTGACCACCCTGCTCAGCGTGGGATCCGAGGCAGGTACGAGCCAGAGTGAGAATAACCTCGCCCAGGCGATCCGCAGCGGCGCCAGCAACGGGTTCTCCATGGTGGGAAACCGGCTGGTCGACCGCAGCCTCAATATCCAGCCGACGCTGACCGATCGGCCGGGACTCCCGTTCACGGTTCTTTTGGCGCGAGACTTAATTCTGCAACCCTATGTCGAGGCAGGAGACGGCCACCATGGATAAATTGCGCATTACAGCGATCCCCGAGACTCGTCCGGTCCGGATGACGGTCGCGTTTCCCGCAGAGATCTATCGGGATCTCGCCTTGTACGCCCAGTTCCTCGCCGAGGGGCAGGTCACGGCAGCCGGCGCCGCGGCCAACCCGGCTCGCCTTGTGCCGGTCATGGTGGCCCGGTTCATCGAGCGCGATCGTGCTTTTCTGAAAAGGCGGCGGGACAGTCCCGACATCGTCCCCGCACGTTCACCCCGACAGAAATGATCGGCCGAAGCCATGCGGTATGGTTTCAAAAATACTGACCAGTCTGTATTTTTGATGTGGGTGAGAGGCGGTGCATGATAGGGTTTATCGTTTTGGCAACGGCAGATCACGATGACTGACGAGACAGAAACCGCGTTTTATGAAGGAGAACGGCGCGCACAGGCGCTTGCCGGAGTTGAGCCGCCATCGAGCGCTTTCATCCGGGCCTTCATGACGGAACAGCATCGCAACTTCTTCGCCGCGCTGCCCTATGTCGTGCTTGGTGCCCTATCTGCGGATGGATGGCCGGTTGCGACACTTGCGGTCGGATCGCCTGGCTTCCTTTCCAGTCCCGACGAAACGACGCTTCTCCTGGCCTGGGCGCCTCCGCGTGATGATCCCGTGGCCGAGGCGATAGGCCCTGGACGCCCCGCAGCGATCCTAGGAATCGAGTTCGCGACACGCCGGCGCAACCGCGCCAATGGCGTTGTCCTTTCGAGCGGTCCAGATGGTATTCTCCTACACGTCCTGCAGAGCTTCGGAAATTGTCCTCAATATATCCGCACGCGCGACATGTGGCCCGTGCATCGTGTGCCTGGGTGCGTAGAACGATTATCCGTGCTTGATGCGGAGGCGCGTGGCCTGATCGGGACCGCAACCACGTTCTTCGTGGCGTCCTGTGCGTCGGAGGTCGCCCTTGGTGGCATGGATGTCTCGCATCGCGGCGGTCCCTCTGGCTTTGTCCGTATCGATGGTGACGTCCTGACCGTACCCGATTATCCGGGAAACCGCTATTTCAACAGTTTCGGGAATTTTCTCGAAAACCCCCGAGGTGGTCTTCTCTTCGTCGACTTCTCCACGGGCGACCTCCTGCACGTCGCGGGGGATGCCTCTGTGTCATGGATCGGCACGCAGCGATCCTTCAGCCTCCGCATCCGCGATGTCCTCCGGCGAAGGGCGGCCCTCCCGCTCGCCTGGGGCGAGGGACCCGACGTCCAAGCGCCGAAGAACCGGTGAGGCGAATGATGACGGCGAAACCCGACCGTTTGTAGAACACGGCGGACCGCGCGGCGTCCTGATTATCGCGGGTCGTGCCGCGTGATTGCCATGCTGTCCATTCGAGGGGCGCGAGTTTTTGAAAAAAATGCGAATAGAGCCGGGCTATCATACGAGTAGTCCGGCATCAACAGTGCCCAGCGTCCCGATGCTGCTGCATCTCCAACACGAATTATAAGCCGATGCCGGCAGCCAAATTCAGTGACGAACGACCGTTCTGCGCGCTATCATACTATCCGGTACAAAAAGCGGACTGTATGGGAGTCCTTGGACCATGAAGTCGGATCACCTGCGCGCGGACCACACGGCGCCTGCTCACCATCTCAGTGCCGCGATTGAACGCATCGGCGGTAAATGGAAAGGCCTTATTCTCTATATGTTGATGACACGGGGCCCCCTGCGCTTCAATGATCTCCGTCGATGTTTTCCTAAAATCACTCATCGCGTACTCACGCTCCAGTTGCGCGATCTGGAGCATACTGGTCTGGTCAATCGTGAGGTCCAGATGTCAACTCAGATGCGTGTGATTTACGGACTGACGCCATATGGCAAAGCCTTGCATCCGGTTATCATTGCCCTGGAGGCATGGGGTGCGCAAGGAGCGGATTCATTATCCCAAGGCCACCGTGAGCCACAATCCGATAGACGAGCTATTTCACGTAAGGAGCTCATACTAACTGAATAAGGTCAATATTGATCGTCCTTGGGGCTTGACAGGCTATATTGAAGCCTCGGCGAAAGCCGAATTGTGAACGAGGCGCAGCCGGCACAGCCATATAATCTGTCGACAGGAAAACATCCGGTGATAGGATGTTTGGGTTATGCCCCCAGACTCTTCCTCCCCGCGTGCTGAGGCTCTCACCCAGGCTCGGCGCCAGTCTCTCGTCGATTTAGCGCTTGAGGCTTTGCGCGCGCATATAGCCGCCGGGATGTGGCCCGTGGGCACGCGCATTCCCACCGAAAGCGAGCTTGGCGACATACTTCATGTCGGCCGCAGTACGGTGCGCGAGGCGATTCGCGTGTTGTCCCATGCCGGTATCCTCGAAGTCCGCCAGGGCGACGGGACCTATATACGGTCGCTGGAGGACCCGGCGGCCCTGATGCGGACAATCAGCCGGTCGAACCTGCGCGAACATTTTGAACTGCGGGCGATGTTGGACATCGAGACCGCTCGTCTTGCGGCGTCGCGTCGCACGCAGCGCGACCTGAAACGGATTCAGGCCGGACTCGATGCGCGCGGAGAATGGGAGAAGGGCGAGGGAGTCGATGCGTTCATAGAGCATGACTCGGTTTTCCATCTCGCCATCGCCGAGGCTAGCCGCAATGGCGCGTTGATCCAACTCTACCGCTATTTCCTCGACGCAGCACAGGACGCGGCGCGCTCGGCGCTGCTGGAACATGATGTTCCCGAGCCGGGCTTGGCCCTCCATGGGCGTCTCTACCGTGCGATCGAAGCGGGCGATGAAACCCGGGCAGTGCGGATTGCGCGCGCGATCCTTCAGCCGTTGATCGCCGCTTTCAGTCTGGACTGTGACGCGGCTGATACGCTGGGAGCTTCGCGCTAACCGCGCGCAGATTCGGCGATTCCATGTCGGCGGCCAAGACTACAAGTGCATGAATGGCCGTTAACACCGTCGGTCGTGCGGGGCGGAAGTTTCTCACGCGAATGTGAGAACCGATGACATTACGGCCCGTAAGCTCCACGTGTTTCTTGCGGTGGTTCTCTGAACGCAGAAAAACCACTTGCTGCGTTAATTTTAATATGCCTTTTCATAAGGTTGTCGAGGCAGGACGCTGGCCACCTCATGGTAATTGGATTCCGGACGCCGAAATCGTCGTCATGACCGTTTCTGAGCGGCATTAGGCTGAACTGGCTTCGCGGCGCATGGCTTCGATGAGAATCGTGACAGCGGCCGGATTCGCGAGTGTCGATAGGTCGCCGAACCCTTCGATGTCGCCGCTGGCGATTTTCCGCAGCAGCCGCCGCACGATTTTGCCCGAACGTGTCCTGGGCAGATCGGTGACGACATATACGCGCTCTGGAGCGGCATAGCGGCCGAGTCTCGTCGTGACGGCCCGCGCGGCGCGCGCCTGGATATCGTCGGATGCAGGGCCGTTCGGCACGATGAAGACTACGATCGCTTGTCCCTTCAGGGCGTGGGGCACGCCGACCGCCGCACATTCGGCAATGGCGGGCTCCATGGCCAGGGCGTCTTCGACTTCCGCTGATCCGATGCGATGGCCCGATACATTGATCACGTCGTCAACGCGGCCGGTGAGCCAGAAATAGCCATCCCGGTCGCGCCGGGCGCCATCTCCCGTAAAATAGTAACCGGGAAACGGACGCAGATAGGTGGCATGGAAATGTGCATCATTGCCCCATATGCCCAGTGCGCGACCCGGCCAGGAACCGGCTATGCATAGCATGCCTTCGGCCTCGCCCTCCAGAATGCGGCCCGACGCGTCCAGCAGGAGCGCGGTTACACCCGGGAGCGGGAATGCCGCCGCACCCGGCCGCGCCTCGATCGCACCGGGAACGAGCGAAATCATGATGCCACCCGTTTCGGTCTGCCACCAGGTATCCGCCAATGGGCAGCGGCCGCCGCCGATCGTGGCGTGAAACCATCCCCAGGCTTCCTGGCTGATCGGCTCTCCGACCGAACCCAGGACGCGTAGGCTGAAGAGGTCGTAACGTTTCGGAATCGTGTCCCCTTCGGTCATCAGCGCGCGGATCGCGGTCGGAGAGGTATAGAAACTCGTGACGCGGTGCTTTTCGATCACCTGCCACCACCGCCCCGGACGCGGATGCGATGGCATGCCTTCGAACAACAGGATCGTGCCGCCATTCGCCAGGGGGCCGTAGACGACATAGCTGTGCCCGGTGATCCAGCCGATATCGGCGGTGCACCAGAAAATGTCGCCAGGGGTATGCGCAAAGACCAGGGCGTGCGTATAGGCAGCCCACAGAAGGTAGCCCCCGGTCCCATGCACGATGCCTTTGGGTTTCCCGGTGCTGCCGGAGGTATAAAGCAGGAAGAGGGGCGCGTTGGCGTCCATCGGCTCCGGCGTGCACAGATCGGACGCTGCGGAAAGCAGCGGGGAGAGGAAACGGTCCCGTCCTTCTGTCATGGGAACGGTCTCCGAGGTGACCGCCACGACGAGGACATGTCTGATTGCGGTTCCAGCGCCGTGGTCCAGTGCCGCATCGATCGTCGCTTTGAACGGGATGCGCTTGGCGCCGCGGCGCCCGACATCAGCAGTGATGATCACGCCGGCGCCGCTGTCCGCCAGCCGATCTGCGATCGCCTCCGGCGAAAAACCACCGAAAAGCACGACGTGAATCGCACCGATGCGCGCGCATGCCAACATCGCGACCACGCCTTCCGGCACGCCAGGAAGGTGAATGGCCACGCGGTCGCCCGGCATTATGCCGTGATCGCGTAGCACATTGGCCATGCGACAGACCTGAGCGTGCAACTGCCTGTAGCTCAGGTGAAGGACATGGCTTTCCTCCTCGCCCTGCCAGATCAGAGCCGTCGCATTGCCTCGCATTTCAAGATGCCGGTCGAGACAGTTGACGCTGGCATTCAGCCGGCCATCCGGGAACCATAGCCCGGCCGCATCCAACGCCTTGGATGGGCACTGCATCCAATCCAGGGCGTGCGCATATGTCAGCCAGTAACGCTCCGGATCGTCGTGCGCGGCCTTCCGATGCGCGCGGTGCTCATGGAGAGTCGAGACGGGCGGAAAAATCATTTCGAAAACGCATCAAGAATCATTGTTGAAAAATCACCGTTCACTCCCACAGACATGCTGCGTATGGAAGCTGCGGTACACGCAGGGCATGGAGAGAGGGCAACACCGTGAACTCTTATTTAGTCTCTTGTTATTTTGCAAGGAGATTCGATCTGCATTAATTTTAATATAACGAACGGTAGGTATTTTTCTGTTTCGTGACGTTCCGGAGACCCTGCCTTCCTGGATTTCAGGCTGGAGAGGCGGGTTGATCTTCGTGACGATTGCCATATCATAACAAAAAATACAAACTAAAACAATTGATTGGGGATATTTTCGTCGTGCGCGATCAGTTCGCTTGTCCCATGGCCTATCGGTGGCACGTGGATGAGCGAAGATCTTGTTCATGGCCGATGTGATATCATTTTTGATACTTGCGCACAAAAAAGTACGTTATTGACTTAAACGTAGGATGATTTGCAAAGATGCATGTCGCCGATCAACCCGTCTGTCCATATTTGCTTCGTGTCACTTCGGCATAAATATTAAAAATCAAGAACAAATAGGTCGAAATCCGTCTTGTGCTCAATGCTGTGAGCGCCACGAACGCTGGTAGAAACGTCGATATTGAAAAGCCTGTTTTTCTTGAAAGGATCATGCCGATGAGCAGTAATCAGAAGGCCGAGGACCGAAAGCCGCAAGCCGATGCCTGGACCTCGGGGCAGATGGATAAGCCAGGCGATATCGCAGTGAGACCTGTTGGGTTTTTTCCCGGCTTGGGCAGCCGCGCTGCCTATCGGCAGCTTGAACGCAACCTGTTTGACAGCGACGTACGGGATGTTCGTCAGGTTTTCTCCGAAGGGGCGGAGGCCCTGGGTTCCGATCCCGAACGTCTCGTTCTGCAGGAAGCCAACATACCCGACGACCGGATCGAGCGGCAGGCGTTCCTGGGGGCCGCGCTGCTGGTCCATGGGATCGCATTGCACCGCTATCTTGTCGACGCCGCACGGCGAAGCGGGTCGGAGATCCGTTTCGCGGCCTTTACGGGCGAAAGCTTCGGCATCATCACCGCGGCGGTCGCCGCCGGCGCATTGTCCGTCGCCGACGGCACGAAGATCGCCCATGCGCTCGCGCCCTTCATCCTCGTCGGCGCGGAGGGTGTGACGTCGTCGTCGCCCCTGCAGGCACGTGTCGCCGAAACGCTGGCGGCCGTCGGCGTCACACAGCCTCTCGTGGCACAGCCCGCGCATGTCGTGGCGCTGACGGGGCATCCCGACGTGGTGAACCGCGTCCTGGTGGCGATCAGCGACGCCTACGACGTCTCGGATGTGGAGCTGCACAAGACCTACGCCGCGAACCAGGCGAATGTCTATGTGCGGTCGGGTGTCCGGGAAAGT
>NZ_JABXXP010000099.1 GCF_013376155.1 Nguyenibacter vanlangensis | reverse complement strand
CGCGATGCCCGTGCCCGGCACGACGACCCCGTTGCCGCGGCGCTCGACACGGCGGGCGGCAAGATGCTGTTCCGCGGCCGGATCACGGACGTCGAGCGCGAAACCTCCGGCGGTTTCCTCAAGGGTCGCGTCAGGCTGGCCGGCCTGGACGCCGATCGCGGATCGCGCCTCGACGTCGCCTTTCGCAACGAATATTCCGCGGCATGGCGGGACGGCGCGGTGCTGGCCAGCACTCCGGACCTCATCTGCCTGCTCGACAGCGTCTCGGGCGACGCCATCGGCACCGAAAGCCTGCGCTACGGACAGCGCATTTCCGTCCTCGCCCTTCCCTGCGCGCCGATCATGCGCACGCCCCGGGGGATCGAAAATGTGGGGCCGCGCGCCTTCGGCCACGATTTCGACCATGTCAGCCTGTTCAGCGACGACAGCGCGAAAGGAACGGTTCAATGAGCCGTATCGGCATCGATGTCGGTGGTACCAACACCGATGCGGTCCTGATCGGGTCGGGGGGCGTGCGCGCCGCCGTCAAAACCGGCACCACGCCCGACATCGCCGGCGGCATCCAAACCGCGCTGGCCCGGCTGCTCGAACAGCCCGGCGCCACGACGGACGACGCGATCGACGCGGTCATGATCGGGACCACCCATTTCGTCAATGCCGTGGTCCAGCGGCGCGAACTCTGCCCGGTGGGCGCCCTGCGCATCGGCCTGCCGGCCAGCGCCTCTCTTCCGCCCTTTTCCGATTGGCCCGATGATCTCGTCCCGCTGGTACGCGGCCAGGTGCACATGGTCGAGGGCGGCCATGAATATGACGGCAGGCGTATCGTCGCACTGGACCGCGACGCCATCCGCCGCGCCGCCCGCGACATGGCGTCGGCCGGGCTGCGCCACATCGCCGTCAGCGCCGTTTTCTCCCCCCTGGTGGCGGATGACGAGCTGGAGGCGGAACGGATTCTGGCCGAGGAAATCCCCGATGTTTCGGTCACGCTGTCCCACCGGCTTGGCCGGATCGGCCTGCTCGAGCGGGAAAATGTCGCGCTGCTGAACGCCACGCTTCAACCGCTCGCGCGCCGGACGATCGATGCGTTCATCGCGGCGCTGCGCGCCAGCGGCATCGCCGCCCCCCTGTTCCTGACCCGCAATGACGGCACGGTCGCGCACGCCGCCGGCGTGTACGCCGTTCCGGTCTATTGCTTTGCCTCCGGCCCGACCAACTCGATGCGCGGCGCCGCCTTCCTGTCCGGCATGGCCGATGCGATGGTGGTCGATGTCGGCGGAACCACGTCCGATTTCGGTACCCTGCGGGCGGGCTTCCCGCGTGAGGCGAATGCGGCCGTCGAGATCGGCGGCGTCCGCACCCTCTTCCGCATGCCCGAACTCCTGTCGATCGGCCTGGGCGGCGGCTCGATCGTCAGCGATGACGGCGCCGCGATCGGTCCGCAAAGCCTGGGCTTCCGCCTGCTGCAAGAGGGCCGCATCTTCGGCGGCACGACCCTCAGCGCCACGGACGTCGCGGTCGCGGCGGGCCGGGTGTCCCTGGGTGACGCGACCCGCGTCGCGGACCTCTCTCCCGGCCTGCTGCATCGCGCACAGGCCCGCATGGCCGCCATGCTGGCCGAAGCGATCGACCGTACGAAGAGCGAGGCCGGCGACGTCACCCTGGTGGCCGTCGGCGGCGGCGCCTTTCTCGTGCCCGACCGGATCGAGGGCGTGCATCAGATCGTGCGCGTGCCCCACCATGCCGTGGCCAACGCGGTCGGCGCGGCCATCGCCCGGATCTCCGGCGAGGTCGACCGCATCTTCACCGGCGTCACGCGCGACACCGCGATCGACACCGCCCTGACCATGGCCCGGGACCAGGCCGTGGCCGACGGCGCCGCTCCCGCGACGCTCGAGACGGTGGAAATCGAGGACATTCCCCTGACGTACATTCCGGGCGACGCCCGCCGGGTCAGGGTCCGGGTCGTCGGCGACATCTCCCACCCCCCGGCGGCGACCTGACCCACCTGGGAAAGGCGGTCCACCCTATAGTGAAATGGTCCTCAGGATGGGGACCTCTCCAGTTTCAGCGCGGTCGCATGATGCAGGATATGGTCGCCGATGAAGCTCGAAATGAAGTAATAGCTATGGTCGTAATGCGGACGGAGATTGGGCATCAGCGGATGACCGGCCTCCGCGCACGCGGCCTGCAGAATGTCCGGCTTCAATTGCGAGCCGATAAATTCATCTCCGAGTCCCTGATCCACAAGAATCGGAAGACGTTCCGTCGCGGATTTCAGAAGCTCAAGCGGGTCACAGGCTTTCCACGCCGCGGGATCCTCGCCAAGATAGGCGCGTAACGCCTTTTGTCCCCACGGAACCCGGGTGATCGCGACGATCGGGGAAAACGCCGATACGCTTCGGAAGCGTCCGGGATTGCGCAATGCGATCATGATGGCGCCGAAGCCGCCCATCGAGTGACCGAAGATGCTCCGGGCGTCCGTTGCCGGGAAATTCGCCGTGATCAGGCGCGGGAGTTCATCGACGATGTAGTCATACATGCGATAATGCGCGGACCACGGATCCTGCGTCGCATTGACATAGAAGCCCGCACCTTGCCCGAGATCATATGCGGGATCGTTCGCGACGGTTTCACCACGCGGGCTCGTATCGGGGGCCACAAGAATGACGCCGTGCTCGGCGGCATAACGCTGGGCCCCGGCCTTGGTGATGAAATTCTGCTCGGTGCAGGTCAGCCCAGAAAGCCAGTACAGCACCGGCACGTCGCCGAACTGCGCCTGAGGCGGAAGATAGACGCCGACCTTCATGGTGCAGCCCAGCGTCTCGGACGCGTGCTGATAGACATCCTGCCATCCGCCAAAACAGGCATGGCGTTCGATTCGTTCCATTTTATGTTCCTCTCGACAGGGACGGCAGGAATGGACCGGGGTCGTGGTTCGGTTCAGTAATGAATGACCGACCGGATCGACTTGCCCTCGTGCATCAGGTCGAAGGCGCGGTTGATGTCCTCAAGCCCCATGGTATGGGTTACGAACGGCGCCAGGTCGATCTCGCCCTTCATGGCATCCTCCACCATTCCGGGAAGCTGCGTGCGGCCCTTGACGCCGCCGAAGGCCGAACCTTTCCACGTGCGGCCTGTCACAAGCTGGAACGGCCGGGTGGAAATTTCCTGGCCCGCGCCCGCGACGCCGATGATGATCGACTGCCCCCAGCCACGATGCGCCGCCTCCAGCGCGGCCCGCATGACCTGGACGTTGCCGATGCACTCGAAGGTATGATCCACGCCCCAGCCGGTCATCTCGATCAGGACCTGCTGGATGGGCTTGTCGTGATCCTTGGGATTGATGAAATCCGTCGCCCCGAACGTGCCGGCCAGCGCGAATTTCGCCGGGTTGGTATCGATGGCGAAAATCCGTCCGGCCTTGGCCTGGCGCGCGCCCTGGATAACGGCAAGGCCGATGCCGCCCAGGCCGAACACCGCAACCGAATCGCCCGGCTGGACCTTGGCGGTATTATGGACCGCGCCGATGCCCGTCGTCACGCCGCAGCCGAGCAGGCAGACATGTCCCGGATTGGCATGCGGATTGATCTTGGCCAGCGAAACCTCGGCGACGACGGTATATTCGCTGAAGGTCGAGCACCCCATATAATGATAGACAGGCTGCCCCTGATAGGAAAAGCGCGTGGTCCCGTCCGGCATCAGCCCCTTGCCCTGCGTCGCGCGGACCGCGGTGCAGAGATTGGTCTTGCCGGACTTGCAGAACAGGCACTCGCCGCATTCGGCGGTATAGAGAGGGATCACGTGGTCGCCGGCCTTGACGCTCGTGACGCCTTCGCCGACCGCGACCACGACGCCGGCACCCTCATGACCGAGAACGGCGGGGAAAATGCCTTCGGGATCGTCGCCCGACAATGTGAACGCGTCCGTGTGACAGACACCCGTGTGGGTAATCTTTACCAGTACCTCGCCGGCTCGCGGCGGCGCGACGTCGATCTCGACGATCTGCAGAGGCTTGCCAGCCTCGAAGGCGACGGCAGCACGTGATTTCATTTCTTCATTCCTCGAAGCTGAATTGAAAATTGCATGAACCTTCGGCAAAGCATCCGCAATCAACGCAGATAGGACCGAATGATGGCAATCGTCTCGTCGATCGGTTCCCGGCCCGCGTCCCCGTCCTTCGCATGAAGAAATTCTTCGCGCAGGTGACTTTCCAGAACGGTCGCCATCAGTCCGTTGATCGCGCCGCGAACGGCGGCGAGTTGCTGCAGGACCGGGCCGCACGCCGCTCCCTCCGCCAGCGCCTGCTCCAGCGCGTCCAGTTGGCCACGCACGCGGCGGACGCGGGTCAGGGCACGCTTCTTATCTTCCGGACTATGCGGCACGACATCCTCGCCCTCATACTGGGGGGTAGTATATTGACATGCCGTGGCGGATGCAAGCGGCCACCCTGGAATCGCCCTGCGGCCCGAGGTACGCATGGGATCGCCGGGCGTGTCGCAAACATGCAAGTGGGGTGTCTTTTTTGTGAAAGATTTCGCCCCGATCGCCCTCCATGATCCACACCGGTTTCGCGCGTCGGTGCGGAGGTTGACACAGGTCGTCATGCAGAAATTTTCCGCGTTTTCCTTGGCCCGGCAGGCGCTCGGCCGTCATCTCGGCTGGCAGCCCCAATGGCGTTCGGTGGCGCCGAAGCCGAGCTATGACATCATCATCGTCGGCGGCGGCGGCCATGGGCTGGGTGCCGCCTATTACCTGGCCAGGCAGCACGGATTGCGCAACATCGCGGTGGTCGAGCGCGGATGGCTGGCGGGCGGCAATACCGCGCGCAACACCACCATCATCCGCTCGAACTACCTGTTCGAACAGAGTTCCTCCTATTACGAGCACGCGCTGAAACTATGGGAGAATCTCTCGGACGAACTGAACTACAATGTCATGTTCAGCCAGCGCGGCTGCCTGATGATCGCGCACAACGTCCACGACGTGCAGGTCTTCAAGCGGCATGTCCACGCCAACCGGCTGAACGGCATCGACAATGAATGGCTGACGCCCGAGCAGGTCAAGGCATTCTGTCCGCCGCTGAATATCTCGCCGAATATCCGCTATCCCGTCCTGGGCGGCGCGCTTCAGCGCCGCGCCGGCACCGCCCGGCATGACGCGGTGGCCTGGGGCTATGCCCGCGCGGCAAGCGATCTCGGCGTGGACATCATCGAGAATTGCGAGGTCACGGGCATCGACCGCGACGCCTCGGGCCGGGTGACGGGCGTGCAGACCACGCGCGGGCCGATCCGGGCGAAAAAAATCGGCGTGTCGGCGGCGGGGCACAGTTCCGTCGTCATGGCCATGGCGGGCATCCGTCTGCCGCTGCAGATCAACCCCCTGCAGGCGCTGGTGTCCGAGCCGGTGAAGCCGGCCTTTCCCTGCGTGGTGATGTCCAACACCATCCACGCCTATATCAGCCAGTCCGACAAGGGCGAGATGGTGATCGGCGCCGGCACCGATTCCTATGTCTCGTACACCCAGCGCGGCGGCCTGCACATTCCGGCCCATACGCTGGAGGCGATCTGCGAACTGGTGCCGGATTTCCGCCGCCTGCGGATGCTGCGCTCCTGGGGCGGGATTACCGACAACACCCCCGACCGCTCGCCGATCACGGCGAAGACCTCGGTGCCGGGCCTGTACGTCAATTGCGGCTGGGGTACGGGCGGTTTCAAGGCGACGCCGGGGGCGGCCAACCTGTTCGCCTGGACGATCGCGCGCGACGAGCCGCATCCGATCAACGCGCCCTTCACCCTCGAACGTTTCCGCGAGGGCACCCTCATCGACGAAGCCGCCGCGGCGGCGGTCGCGCACTGACGCACCGCGAGACGGAGAAAGATCATGCTGCTGATCGCATGTCCCTATTGCGGCCCGCGCGCCGAGATCGAGTTCGCCTATGGCGGCGAGGCGCACATCGCCCGCCCCGGCCCCGAGGTGAGTGAAGAGGAATGGGCCGCCTTCCTGTATCTGCGCGACAACACCAAGGGCGTGCTGGCCGAGCGCTGGCGCCATTCCCATGGCTGCGGCCGTTTCTTCAACGCGCTGCGCGACACGCGGACGGACCGGATCCTGGAAACCTACGAGATGGGCGCCGCCCGTCCCGACGCCAAACAGGGAGAAGCGGCATGAGCGGCGCGTTCCGCGTATCCGGGCGCGGGCGCGTCAATCCCGCGCGTCCGGTCTCCTTCCGTTTCGACGGCCGGACCGTCCGGGGCTATGAGGGCGATACCGTCGCCTCCGCCCTGCTGGCGCAGGGCCGGCACCTCATGGGGCGGTCGTTCAAGTATCATCGCCCGCGCGGCCCGATCTCGGCCGGCTCCGACGAGCCGAACGCGCTGATCGGCGTGGGCGAGGGCGCGCGGCACACGCCCAATCTGCGCGCGACCCAGGTCGAGATCCACAAGGGTCTCGTCACCGTCAGCCAGAACCGTGGGCCCCGCCTGAATTTCGACGTGGGGGCGATCAACACCCTGCTGGCGCCGCTCTTTCCCGCCGGGTTCTACTACAAGACCTTCATGTGGCCGCGCGGCTTCTGGGACAGGGTCTACGAACCCGTCATCCGCCGTGCCGCAGGGCTGGGCAAGGTCGCGACCGCGCCGGACCCCGATCATTACGCGCTGCACTACGCCCATTGCGAGATACTGGTGATCGGCGGGGGCCCGGCGGGCCTGGCGGCGGCATTGGCGGCGGGCCGGACGGGCGTGCGCGTCATCCTGTGCGACGAGACGGCGGAACTGGGCGGCACATTGCTGTCCGACGCCCATAGCCGGATCGACGGGCTTCCGGCGTCCGCCTGGGTGGAAAAGATCGTCACCGAACTGAACGCCCTGCCCAACGTGCAGGTGATGACCCGCTGCACGGCCTTCAATTACGGCCCGCACAACATGGTGGCGCTCAACCAGCGCCTGACCGAGCATCTGGCAACGCCGCCGGCCGACATGCCGCGTGAGCGCATCTGGCAGGTGCGCGCCGCCGAAGTCGTGGTCACGGCGGGCGCGCTGGAACGGCCGCTGGTGTTCGAGGGCAATGACCGGCCCGGCATCCTGCTGGCCACCGCGGCGCGGACCTATCTCAACCGCTACGGCGTGATCCCCGGCCGGCGCGCGGTGATCGTGACCGCCGACGATTCAGCCTATCGCGTGGCCATCGAACTGGCCGCTGCCGGGGTGGCAATCGCCGCGATCGCCGATCTGCGGGCCGATCCGGACGCGCCGGTCATCGCGGAAGCGAAGGCCCGGGGCATCCCCGTCCTGCCGTCCACCACCATCCAGAAGGCGAACGGCAGCCTGCGGGTCCGCGGCGTCGAACTCGCGCCGGTCGCCGCCAACGGCAGCGTCGGCAAGGGGCGGAACGTCGCCTGCGACTGCGTGCTGATGGCGGGCGGCTTCACCCCCAGCCTGCACATCCACAGCCAGGCGCGCGGCACGATGCGCTTCGACGAGGCGCTGGGCGTCTACGTGCCGGACCAGTCCGTCGAGCGCCTCCGGTCCGCCGGGGCGTGCCGGGGCCTCTTCGCCCTGCAGGACGTGCTGGATGAC
>NZ_JABXXP010000098.1 GCF_013376155.1 Nguyenibacter vanlangensis | reverse complement strand
TCACCGCCGCCCCCGCGCAGCTCTACGACGCGCGCGGCGGCCTGCTGGCGCCCGGCCTGGTCGATCCGCACCTGCATATCGAAAGCAGCATGATGACGGCCTGCGCCTATGCCGAGGCCGCCCTGCTCAACGGCACCACCACGATCTTCTGCGACAGCCATGAAATCGGCAATGTCGCCGACGTGGCCGGCATCGAATGGATGCTGCAGGATGCGCGCCAGGCGCCGCTGAACATCTTCCTCACCGTGCCCAGCACCGTCCCCGCCACCGATCCCGCATTCGAAACCGCGGGCGGCGACCTCACCCCCGCCAAGATCGGCGCGCTGTTCGACAATTGGCCCGAGGCCGTGGCGCTGGGCGAGAAGATGGATTTCGTGCCGCTCTGCCTGGGCGATTCGCGCAGCCACGCCGTGGTGGCCGAGGCCCTGAAACGCGGCCGGCCGGTCAGCGGCCATGTCTATGGGCGCGAATTCGTCGCCGCCTATGCCGCCTCCGGCGTCACCGACACGCATGAGGCCGTCACGCGCGAGATCGCCGACGACCTGATCGAGGCCGGCATCTGGGTGTTCCTGCGTGGCGGCCCGCCGACCACGCCCTGGCATTCGCTTCCCGCCGCGATCCGCGCCGTGACCGAATGGGGCGCCAGCCCCAAGCGCGTCTGCGTCTGCACCGACGACCGCGATGCCGACGATCTGTTCCTGTTCGGCCAGGACTGGGTGGTGCGCCAGGCCATCGCCGCCGGCATCCCCCCGGCCCAGGCCTGGAGCATGGGTTCGCTCAATCCCGCGACCCGCTTCGGCATGGATGGCGAACTCGGCGGCCTGGGCGGCGGCCGGCGGGCCGACATCGTGCTGCTCGATGACGACCGGCAGATCCGCAATACCTGGTACGGCGGCGCCTTGCTGGTCGAGGACCGCAAGGTCACGCCCATCCTGGACCGGCAACTCTCCCACGGGCGCTATCGCTATCCCCCGGCGGCCTACCGGACGATGCGCCTGGGTCCGCTCGCCGACCTCACGCCGCTCCTGCCGCGCGGCCCCGTCACCGCCAACGTCATCCGGATCGGCCGGCCCGGCGACATCGCCCTGCTGCACGAACGGATCGACCTGGCGCCGGCCCCGGACTGGCGGACCCATCTCGATGCCCATGATCTCTGCTTCGTCGCCGTGCTGGAACGCCACGGCCGCCACGGCCACGCGGCGCACGGGCTGCTCCAGGGGTTCGGCCTGACCGACGGCGTGGTGGCCAGCAGCGTGGGGCACGACGCGCACAACGTCATCGTCGCCGGCCGCGACCCGGCGGACATGCGCCTCGCGGTCGAAACCATCCGCGACGCGGGCGGCGGCGTGGTCGTGGTGGCGCAGGGGCGGGTCCAGGCCCTGGTGAAGCTGCCCGTCGCGGGCCTGCTGTCGGATGAACGCGCCACCGTGGTGGCCGAACAGACACGGCGGCTGAAACAGGCATGGAGCGCCCTGGGCTGCCGCATGCCCTATATGGGCTTCAACCTGATCCCGCTCTCCGTCGTGCCGGATATCCGCCTGACCGATCGCGGCCTGATCACCGTGCCGGCCATGCGGCAGGTCCCGCTCTTCGAGACGGCCTGACCCCCGCCGCCGGTTTGGGGCGGCGCGCGCGGCCCGTCGCCGAAACGGCAACAGCCCGTGCGCGTCTTTGTGTTGGATTTTCCGTTACGTATCCGTCATTTTCTGCCCGCCGCGCCCAGGCGTGCAACAATGACGCGTGCAACCATGACGCGCGCAACCACGACGAAAGAATACCCCGAAGCATGTTCCAGACCGCATCGCCGCCCGACCGCCCCCGCCGTCTCCCGCTCGTCCTGGGCGCCCTGCTGCTCGCCGCGACGGCGGGCGCCGCCCGGGCCGAACCCCGCAAGGTGATCCTCGATGATGACGGATTCAGCCTGGCGCAATGGCTGGTCATCAAGGCCCCCGAGACCCAGGTGCTCGGCGTCGCCACCGTCAGCGGCGACGTCTGGCAGAAAGAGGCCACCGCCAACGCCCTGCGCGGCGTCGAAATCGCCGGCCGCCCCGACATCCCGGTCGTGCCCGGGGCCACCGACCCGCTGCTGAATTCCGAGGCTCTGACCGAACGGTGGGAAAGCCTCTACGGCAAGCTGGTCTGGAAAGGCGCCTGGATGAAGCACTGGGTCGAACCGACCACCCAGGCCCTGCCGCCCTATCACGGGCCGGACGTCGTGCCCGACCTGCCGCTCGGCAATCCCGTGAAACAGCCCTCGGCCGAACGCGCCGCCGATTTCATGATCCGCATGGTCCATCGCTATCCGGGCCAGGTCAGCATCATCGAAACCGGCCCCTTCACCAACCTCGCGCTCGCCCAGCGTCTGGACCCCGCATTCGCCGGCCTGGCGAAGGAACTGGTCTATATGGGTGGCAGCCTCAATCCCCGCCAGACCCGCACCGATGCCGTCGCCGCGCAGTTCGCGCGCGAATTCGTCAATTCCCCCCGGCGCGAATTCAATATCCGCTTCGACCCCGAAGCCGCCAGCATCGTGCTGCGCGCCCCCTGGCGGCATATCGTCATGGTCCCCGCCGACCCCTCGACCGACACCGAACTCACGCCCGACCTCATCAAACGCCTCGGCGCCGCCGACACGCCCGTCGCCCACGCCCTGCGTACCCGCCCCGCCGGCTTCCCGCTATGGGACGAAATCGCCGCCCTCGTCTGGCTCGATCCGTCCCTGATCGTCAAGAAGACCGAATTGTTCATCGACGCCAACAGCCAGTTCGGCCCCGGCTACGGCGACATCCTGTCCTGGACCCCCGGCTACGAACCCGGCCTCGGCGAACGGAAGAACATCGTGGTCCAGAAAGTGGACGTCCCCCGGCTCGAAGCCGAAATGACCACCCTCGTCGCCCGCCCCCAGCCTCCGGTCAGCGGCCGGCCCCTTCCGTGACAGGGGGCGTAAAGGGGTTCTTCTTTTTCTGAACAAAAAGAAGCAAAAAGACTTTTATTCGTTATGGTTCGGTGCGCGGTCGGCGCATCGAATCTCAAAATGCCGACAATCTTTAGATAAATTAAAAAATAATATAAAATACCACTAGATATCGAACGGCGCGTTGTCGATCACGTTCTTCATCACGAAGAACGTGCGCGTCTGCCGCACGCTCGGCAGCGCGATCAGTTTCGCGGCATGCAGGCGGTTGAAATCCGCCATGTCGCGCACCCGGATCTTCAGGAAATAATCGAAATCCCCGGCGACCAGATGGCAATCCAGGATCGCCGGAATCTCCCGCGCCGCCCGCTCGAACGCCGCGAAACTTTCGGGCGTCGAACGGTCCAGCACCACGCCGACGACCACCAGCGCCCCCAGATCCACCTTGTCCGGGTCCAGCACCGCCCGCACCGTGCGGATATAACCCGCCTCGACCAGCCTCTGCGTGCGCCTGTGACAGGTCGCGGCGCTGACATTCACGGCCTGGGCAAGGTCGGCATTGGCCATCCGCCCGTCCGCCTGCAACAGCCGCAGGATCTTGCGATCGATCTTGTCCAGCCCATCCGCCATGAAAGATCATTCCACCAGATAACGTTATAACGGACACTCATACCGTATTTGCGCCATGCATGAAAGCAAGGCCAAAAATCCAGCCCGACTTGGAAAGCACCTGCCGCGATCGGAATGATAGGCTCCATGCCGGTTCCACCGCACGAGGTTCGTCATGCTGTCCCGCTTCGCCCGTTATCCGCTGACCTTCGGCCCGACCCATATCCAGCACCTGCCGCGCCTGACCGAATATCTCGGCGGCGACGTCCAGATCTATGCCAAGCGCGAGGATTGCAATTCCGGCCTCGCCTTCGGCGGCAACAAGCTGCGCAAGCTGGAATATATCGTCCCCGACGCGATCGCCTCGGGTGCCGACACGCTGGTCTCGATCGGCGGGGTGCAGTCCAACCACACCCGTCTGGTCGCGGCGGTCGCGGCCAAGATCGGCATGAAATGCCACGTGATCCAGGAAAGCTGGGTGCCGCATGACGACGCGGTCTATGACCGGGTGGGCAATATCCTGCTGACCCGCCTGATGGGCGCCGAGGCGCAACTGGTCGATGAAGGCTTCGATATCGGCATCCGCGACAGTTGGCTGCGCGCGTTGGACGAGGTCCGCGCCAGGGGCGGCAAGCCCTATCCCATTCCGGCCGGCGCATCGGTCCATAAATTCGGCGGCCTGGGCTATGTCGGCTTCGCCGAGGAAGTCCGCGCCCAGGAAGCCGAAATGGGCATCACGTTCGACTATGTCATCGTCTGCAGCGTCACCGGCTCGACCCACGCGGGCATGGTGGTGGGCTTCGCCGCCGACGGCCGGGCCCGTAATGTCATCGGCATCGACGCCTCCTTCACCCCGGCCCAGACCAGGGCCCAGATCCTCGACATCGCGCAGAAGACCGCCACCCTCGTCGAAGCCCGCCCGATCGTCGAAGACGACATCACGCTGATCACGGACTACGCCTACCCCGCCTACGGCGTCCCCTCCCGTGAGACGATCGAGGCCATCCGCCTTTCCGCCCGG
The DNA here is from genome assembly GCF_013376155.1 of Nguyenibacter vanlangensis. Classification (GTDB taxonomy): domain Bacteria; phylum Pseudomonadota; class Alphaproteobacteria; order Acetobacterales; family Acetobacteraceae; genus Gluconacetobacter; species Gluconacetobacter vanlangensis. The sequence goes on along the minus strand of NZ_JABXXP010000098.1, from coordinate 3,148 downwards.
CTCGAAGCCATGATCACCGACCCGGTCTACGAAGGCAAATCGATGCAGGGCCTGATCGACCTGGTGCGGAAGGGCACCTTCCCCAAGGGCGCGAACATCCTCTACGCCCATCTCGGCGGCGCCCCCGCGCTGAACGGCTACAGCTACACGTTCCGCAACGGATAGTATCCCTGCTGCGAAATCCGCGCGCGGATTTCGCAATCAGCAATCCGGCAAGGTGTCGAAGCCCCCGGCAATCGCCCCAAAGTTGGAGGAAGGATCGCAGAGTCTGGATACGCTATCGATGGCGCGAGCGCCATTCTTCCCGTGTGATTTCCCAGATTTCAACCGGCAAGCGTCCTGACACGAAATCCCGATCGCCCGAGGCGACGATGCGCATTCCGGCGCTCTCGGAGATGCGCCGAGAGGGAACGTTGGCAATCGCCTTTGGCACCCGGAGCACCGTCCTTCCGAGTGTCTCGAACCAGTAGTCCGTCACAGCGTTGGCGGCCTCTGTGGCCAGGCCTCGGCCCTGCCACTCCGGGGCGAGCCAGAAGCCTCTATTGTTGTCCGGTTCGTCCGTCAGGCTGATGATGCCGATCAGTTGATCCGCCGCGCCATTCGGCCTGATGGACCAGTGCCACGCCGTTCCTTCTTCCATCTCCGGAAGCGCCATGTCACGGATGAACGTCAGCGCGCCATCGGCCGGATACGGCCATGGGATCGTGGACATGAACTGCACGATTTCCCAGCGTGGGAAAATCTCCTGCACCGCCGCGGCATCGGAGAGATCGAGTGGACGCAAGATTAAGCGACGGGTTTCCAGTGTCGGGATCGCGGCAGTCAAAATTTCCTCCAAGCCACACTGAAATTCCATGTGCCAGCAGGTCGCGGTACAACCACTTCAGGCATTGCCACAGCAGCTTGAATTGCACCTTGTTCGATGACGGCTGGAGCCTGAAACACGAACCCCAACGAATAAAAGTCTTTTTGCTTCTTTTTCTTCAGAAAAAGAAGATTCTTCCCCCACCCCAACGAACACCCTGCGCCGCGCCCCCTACGACACCAGGGGCAGGGACGCCTCCAGTCCCGGCACTGCGGCATGCGCTTCCATTTGCCCGCGCCGGATCGCATGCAGGCGCAGATAGGCAAGCAGCCCCAGCGGAATCACCAGCGCCATGGCATAGCCCGGCGTCATCGGGTCCTGTGTCCGGGCGATCAGCCAGGCGGTCACCGGCTGGGTCAGGCCGCCGAAGCTGGACACCGCCAGCGCATAGACGATCCCGAAGGCGAAGGACCGGCCACGATGGCCCAGCGCCTCCAGCATCGCCTGCCAGATCCCCACGGCCATGATGCTGGACAGCAGGAACATGCCGATATTCAGCGCCAGTTGGCTGGCCAGCCCCGGCCGGTGGATCGCGCCGTAATACAGCGGCAGGCTGGCGGCGGCGGTCAGCAGCCCGACCAGGATAAAGGGCGTCCGCCGCCCCGGGCAGCGTATGGCAATGAAAATTCCCGCCAGCATGCCCACCACGCCGGCGGCCAGGCCCGCCGCCATGCCCGTCATCGCGGTCGCGGGCGGCAGATGCAGAACCGACACCGCGTAGCTCACGCCGAAACTCCGCAGATAGGTGCAGATCGTGGCGCTGGTGATGGCCAGGAAGACGAACGGAATGACCGGCCACAGCGATGCCGGCTCGCCCGACATGAACTCACCCGAGGGGGACTCACCCGGCACGGCTCCGGCCGGCGGCGGCGCGGCGGCCTGATGGGCGACGGCGGAACGCCGCAGTATCAGCCCGACCGGCAGGATCGCCAGCCCGGCCAGGAACGGCACCCGCCATCCCCACGCGTACAGCGCATCGTGCGACAGCACCAGCGACAGCACCAGCCCCAGCAGGACCGCCAGCAGCGACCCCAGCAACTGGGTCATGTATTGCAGCGTGCCGAACACCCCGCCCAGCCGCCCCGGCGCGGCGCTGAAGATCAGCGCGGTCGCCGGCCCCACCTCGCCGCCGTCGGAAAACCCCTGCAGCAGCCGGGCAATGATGACGGCAACCGGCGCCAACGTGCCGATCACGCGGGTCGGCGGCGTCACCGCCAGCAGGAACGACCCCGCGGCCATCATCGCAAAGGTCAGCATCAGCGCCGGCCGCTGGCCATGCGTGCGCGCATACCGCCCGATCACCACCGCGCCCAGCGGCCGCAGCACGAAGCCCACGGCAAAGGTCATCAGCGAAAGCAGCAGGCTGATCAGCCGGTTCCCGTTGGGAAAGAAGGCATGGCCGATCATCGGCGCAAAGAACGCATAGGCCATGAAATTATAGAATTCGAGAAAATTCCCGACACAGGCGGCGGCGATGATGGCGGGCAGGGAACGGCCCCTTTCAACCGGCTCAGGCATCTTCGGTCTCCTCGGACGATCTGCCGGCGGGCGGCGGCGCAACGCAGGCCGGCTCCCGATATGGCCACAGCCATCATTCCGGTGCAAACACGAATGCACGCGGCATCACCCCGCCGCCATTGCCCTTCGTCCCCCTCGGGGCGCGCCGCTCAGCCCGTCCCGGCAAACGGGTCCGCCACATGCGGCCACAGCGGCGCGCGCGCCCGGGGCAGGCGCAGCGCCGTCATGTCGGGCACCACGCAGCCCGCGACCGGAACGAAGACGACGTCGTCCGCGATCGCGGCGAAGGCGTTGTAGAAATGCTGCGCCGATTTCACGACGACGGCATCCTTGTCCGCCAGCGTCATGCCCATGTTGCCGAACACGTCCGGCGAGAAGACCTGCTGCCGGCGCGCGGTCATTACGATGTCGATCCCGTCCACCGCAATCCACGCGCTCCGGCCCATATAGGCCGCGCCGCCGCTCAGTCCGGTCTGCACCAGATTGTCCGAACAGCGCCGCACATGGGCCGTCACGTCGACCGGATCGCCCGATGCCGGGCCGCATTTCCCCCCCAGCCGCAGCGGAAACGTCGCGCCTTCGCCCGCTTCGGCACAGAACGCGACGGCAGCCGGGTCCCAGATGCAGCCCAGCGCCACGTTCGTCACGCCATGCGCCAGCAGGTCGCGCAGGATGATCGTATTGTCCGACGGCGCGCCCCCGCCCGCATTGTCCGACACGTCGGCGATCACCAGCGGCCTGGCGGGCCTTGACGCCGCGCGCGCG
>NZ_JABXXP010000097.1 GCF_013376155.1 Nguyenibacter vanlangensis | reverse complement strand
GCCGGCGGCGGCGCAGCAACTGGCCAGCCTGCTTGGGGCGGCGACCAGCCCGTGCGCGCTGGTCACGATCGGGCTCTTCCTGGCGGAGACCAGCGGAAGAAGCGCGCCCCTCGGTGCGGTGGCGCGGGTGGTCGGTCTGAAGATGCTGGTCCAGCCCGCGCTGACGGCGCTGCTGGTGTTCGGCGTGTTTCGCATCGACCCGGCCTGGGCGAACCAGGCCCTGGTCCTCAGCGCCCTGCCCACCGGCACCGGCCCCTTCATGCTCGCCCGCCTCTATCAGCGCGAAGCCGACGTCGCCAGCCGCGCCATCCTGACCTCGACACTGCTTTCGGTGATCTCGATTTCGGCGATCATGGCATGGATCGCGGCGCATTGAGGGCGACGGCCTAAGGATCGCTTGCGCAGAAGAAACCGGCTTCGTACCATGCCGTCATGATCCAATCTCCGACGATCATGTGGTTCCGGGAGGATTTCCGCATCTCGGACAATTTGGCGCTTCATGAAGCGGAAAGGCGCGGCCAGCCGGTTTTATGCATCGCTGTTCTTGACGACGACCGCCTGCCCGGCGCTGCGGCGCGATGGTGGCTGCACGGCGCGATCCGGTCGCTTGACGAAAGCCTCCATAAAAAAGGAGGCGCGCTTCACGTGTTTCGCGGTCCGGCCCTGAAAGTCCTTGCGGCCATCGTCCAGGCGACGGGTGCCGGCGCCGTGTTCTGGAATCGCCGCTACGATCCCCAAGGGCGAAAGACGGACACCGCCGTGGAGACCATGCTGAACGCAAAGGGAATCACGGTCCGGAGCTTTTCCGGGGCACTTTTGCATGAACCTTGGACCGTCCGCACACGTTCCTGTCAGCCCTATAAAATCTTTACAGCATTCTGGCGCGCCGCCCGCGCGCTTCCTCCCGCGATTTTCCTTCATCCGGCGCCCGAAAAACTCGTCTTCGCGCGCCTTTCCCCGGCACTCGACCACCTGACCGTAAAGGACATGCGTTACGGATTGCGCCCCGCGCATCCGGACTGGGCGGGCGGGCTGCACGAAACATGGACACCTGGCGAAGAGAGTGCCCGGGACCGGCTCGCCGCCTTCCTGCAATACGACCTGGCACGCTACGCTGCCGAGCGGGATTTCCCTGCAAAGGACAGGACGTCCCGGCTCTCGCCCTTTCTCAGGTTCGGCCATCTCAGCCCCGGCCGGATATGGGATGCGGCGATGCGCGGCGCTTACGCCGAAAAGTTTCTGACCGAGCTGGGATGGAGAGAGTTCGCATGGTCGGTCCTGTACTCCACGCCGGATATGGCGACGCGAAATTTACGGCCGGAATTCGACGCGATGCCGTGGCGCGACAGTCCCGGCGAATTGGCGGCATGGCAGCAAGGCCGGACAGGGTATCCCCTGATCGATGCCGGGATGCGTGAATTATGGCATACCGGCTGGATGCATAACCGGGTCCGGATGGTCGCCGCCTCCTTTCTGGTCAAGCACCTGCTTATCGACTGGCGAGAGGGAGAGCGATGGTTCGCGGACACGCTGGTCGATCACGACCCGGCCAGCAACCCGATGAACTGGCAGTGGAGTGCCGGAACGGGCGTGGACGCCGCGCCCTATTTCCGAATTATGAACCCGCTTCTCCAGTCCCGGACTTTCGATCCTGGCGGGGACTATATTCGCCGCTGGGTTCCCGAACTTGCCCATCTTCCTGCCGACGCCATCCATGCGCCCTGGATCTCCGGCCGCCCCGACAACTATCCTGCCCCCATCGTCGATCATCGCATGGCACGTGAACGTGCCCTTAAAGCCTGGAAGACGATTTGACATCGGATGCCACCGGACGATGACGGAGCCGTAGGCCCTTCCGGCCCACGGCCTCCGCTTAAACCCGATGCCAGCGCGGCAGACGACAGGACAGCGTCCTTGCATGCTCCCGCACGGCTTTTAGCAATGCGACAGTCAGTTGCTGTTCGAGAGAGTCCACCGACAGGGCAAGAATGTCCGCCATATGCATGCGGTCCGTCGCGGGCAGCAATGTCCGTACTACCGCCACCGTCGTTGCGTCCGGGTTTGGCGATGTTCTCCAGCGGGCGACCCGGTCGTAAATCCCGTGGTCAGCAGCCCGACGCATCAAGGCTGCATATCCCCGATCCTGCTCGCCATCGCCCAGATAGTCGGCCAGCAGAACAGACAGGTCAGCGTTGATCTGAAATGCCGGGGGCATCGTGCTCCCGTTCTGGGTATAGGCATGAAGGGTCACGACACACTCCTCAGACTGGCTCGTGAGAAGAGACCGCGCCTTGCGATTTCGCCGCGCTGCGGTTCAATGGTGCATGCGGTGCTGCGCGGGATAGCCGCGACGTCGCGACCGCGCTGTCATCCGGCCTCTGCCGGGCGTCGTCCGAAGCCAGAGCCTGCGCGTCCAGAGGACTGACGGTCAGACCGGAAATGGTGGTGGCGACGTCCACATGCGCGGCACCGAACAGATGCATCAGAGCGTTCCGGGCCGTGTAGACCCCCTTCACCGCCGCCGCATTCCGCCCTGCCAGCAAGGAAGGGTCGACCAGGACCGGACACCCGGTCTGCCGGGTCAATGTCTGAACGGCCCGCGGTAGCGACATGGACGCGATGTCGATGGGCTGAGTCTCCACCTCGCACGAGAGTGCATCATGCAGAGACTGAGCATATGCCGGCGCAACGGTTCCCAACAGCAGCATCAGGACGAGGCTGGTCGCGAAGCGTGATCCCTTCTCTTCGCTGAGACGCCGGGCCTGCTTGCATACCAGTTCATTCCGGTCTGCGTTTTCACCTTGATGCAGCCCTATCGACCGCATCACCCCCGATGACCGGCGCGTAGGGGAACGACGACGCCAATATTGTTGAAACGCCGTCAGGTTGAGAAAATGGATAAGGCTCGACATCTCCTTGCTCTCGCTGTTTCGATACATGGCGCTCAAACGCGGGGTCTCTCACTGAAAGACCCCGCAACCGAAGGCCGCCGCCTCGTTCCACCATACGTCCCGACCAGGACGACAAGTCCGGTCGAGAGGGACGCTTCCGATCCGGGACGCGCTCGGTGCCTTATGCTGCCACCGGCACCGGCGGTGCCGCCCTTGCATGCAAAGGCAGACGGAATGCGAGATCCGAGGCCAGAGGGTCACATCCGGCAGGTACGACCGCTCCGGTCTCGATCAGGCGTTCCAGCGTGGCGCGGAGTCTGATCCCGGGTATGCCCGTATGCGCCGCCAGGGACGTCAGGGTAACGCCTCTTCCGTCATGGCCGAGGCGCCGAAGCACCATGAGGATACGCTCTGCCAGCGGGTCGTCGCCAAAGAAAGGACGCGTTACCATGACGCGCCTCCTTCCAGTCGATTGCGCCATCTCCGGGCGGTCATACGCAGGGAGCGGCGATAGCGAAAATAGAGTCCTTTCAGCTTCGACATCCACATCCTCCAATCAAAGCAACATGGATCCCAGTTTTCCGATCACACAACCGATGCCAGACCCGGTGGCGTCTGGCGGAGAGAAGATTGGAAGAGATTTTTGCGTCGTCAAGAGGGCACGAGGTGTAGATTTCTCCCTATGCATCGATTCGTCTTGGCTGGAGACGGGGAGATGAATTTTCCTCAAAAATTTACAATTATATTTCTGATTTTTTTGAATATTTATTTATGATAGAACAATAATTACTGAAATATTTCTACAAATTCGATATCTTGTCCTCTGCGCTGCTACGGCGACCCGACAGTGCCGGGCCGCCGTCGGCCTTACAGGGCCTTCCCCTCGCGCTTGTTCGCCGGAGCCGCCATAGGCGTGTCCACGGCAGGTATCGGGGCCGGGGCGTCCATCCCTTGACGTCCGGGATTTTCGACCGCCATTGGCGTGGCGAGCGTCGCACAGGCCCTGCCTCCCGTGCTGGACGCATGAACGACCGGCGCCGACTGGCCGTTCGATGTCATCGTGATCGTCTGGGTGCAGGATGCGCCGGCGGGGCCGCCGATGCTGACGACCTCGAAACGCCGCCAGGACAGACCCTGGCTCGGCATGGCGTGGTCAACGGCCGGAACAACGGCCGGAACGGGGCGCAGGGCGCTGTTCAGCCATCCAGCCAGTTCCCGGTCGGTCGCTTCCATGACAGCAATATCCCGCGCCATCATATGATCGAGCGCATCGAACATCGCGGTATCGAATGCCGCGACGGCAGGAACATCCGGAACCGGTACCAGAACGCCGACCTGGTGTCCCCGCGCGTCCACGACGTGCAACACCTCCTGCGCCTGTGCCGGGCCTGTGGCCGTGCCGAAAGCCAGTACGGCAACGATGGCGCCGGACCGCGCCATCCGAGAGAAATACATTTTGGAATCCTCCGTGTCTGATAAGCAGTGTCGGACGACGCGGGGGAATATGGAACGCGAAGACTGTCTCGACAAGAGATTGAATGCCGCCTTCGAGGGAAGGATCGCGCGTGCTCTTCAGTAACCAGTTCAATGCTCAGGGCCAGGATAGTGCGAACCGCGAATTTGGTGGACGCCGGGGCCCAGTCGCCAGGCGCAGACTGCCCACGAATTCTTGCGCCGTGTCGACCAGCCCGGCTCGACCCGGACGCACCTTCGGCGATCATGGGGTGGATCGCGGGGAGGTTGGGGACGTGTCGGGAATGCCGGCAAGGATTGATGTCCGGCATGGACGAGGCGTGAACCGCCCTCTTGCCGTTCAGCGTTCAAGAGCGGTGCTTGCCAGATCGACGATCTGACGTTGGACCAGCGGAGTGAGGCCATCTTCCAGAAACCAAACCGCAGAAAGGGCGCTCCAGGCGCGTATCCAACGCAGCAGCCGAATGGGATCAAGGCCTGCCAGAGTAGAAACAAGTTGAACCCTGCACACAAAATGCGATGAGGCAGTAACGTGGCGACCATCTGGCTCAGCGAGATCAGGATTCAGAAAGAGAGCCGCAAAGTCAGCCGCTCGTTCACCGCGGAGCCCTTTCGGATCAATCGCCAACCACCCTTTCGGTCCAAAATCAAGAATATTCCCGTGATGTAAATCACCATGCAAAATAGTGTGGTCAGCTTGCTCAGCAAGAAGATTCCGGGCCTCATGCGCACAGTCTGTTAGCCAGGTTTCAGCCGTAGCATCAAAGCGGAGTAAATCGTCAAACCAATCTTCCAAGGGAAGTATATCCGGCGTACATGGCGCCCTGTGTGAATGCAGTTGTGCTGCCACTACACAAATTATTCGTGTTGCGTCGTCATCATCGCCGGCCAGAGATAGTTGAGCAAGCGAGCCTGGCCCCATAGCGCGTTCCAGCAATATCGCATTTCGATCGTGATTGATGACGGGCGCAGCACCGCTACCATCCCACCAAGCCATAAGTGCGTTGCCTCTGCATTCATCTGTGTCGGCTGAGATTTTCAAGATAGCCTGTGTTCCGGCGTGAACAACCGGAAACAGATATGAGGTCGCCGTCACCGTCGGTCTCCCATTTTCCGTCAAACCCCACTCGGACAAATAACGGGCGGTTTTGACGGCGACGTCTTCGGGAATTTTCATCATTTTTCGCAGGACTGCTCCTTGCGTTCATGTCTGCTACCGGGACTGGAATCTGATATGGCTATCGGCCGCCATGAGGCGATAATCGTCACGCATCGAACACGCGCACAGCTTTTGAAGGGTTCTCGCGATAATGAGACAGCCTGGTCTCAAGAGACCCCATGTGAATCTCAAGTTTATGCCCGTCCGGATCAAGGAAATATATCGAGTCTCCCTCGCTTTTATTGTCCTTCCAGATGATGGATTCAATCATGAGCCGTTCGCTTATAAGAGCGTATTCCGTCTCGGAAACGGTAAAGGCGATATGGGTATAATCCTGGCGCGGGGATGATGGAACATTATCGTCACGGGATAAACAAAGCCAGATCGACCCAGCTTCAAGATACGCGCCATCGGCCCAGAGGGCTCGTACCGTGCAACCAAGAACGTCGCGATAGAAGGTCAGAGACCGCTCCACTTCAGCCACCGCTAGGGTGATATGGCTCAACCCGGTTATGCCCATCGCCGACCTCGCTATCGTCTTGATGTCCGCTCTTGCTCGTCGTTTTCTCTCAGGAAATCATAAACTGGGTCTGCACCTTGAATGAGGAGCATATGCCGACATGGAACCCGGGCGCATCCTGCCCCATGCCGGCAGCCACCGCTACTGCCCGTAGCGCACGACGCCCAGATCCTCGTGCGGGATCTCGGGCATGCGGCCGGAGATCAAATCGGCCAGAACCCGGGCCGAGCCGCAGGCCATGGTCCAGCCCAGGGTACCGTGGCCGGTATTGAGGAACAAATTGTCGATGCCGGTGCGGCCGATGATCGGGGTGCCGTCGGGGGTCATGGGGCGCAGGCCGGTCCAGAAGGTGGCGCCGGCGATGTCGCCGCCGCCGGGGAATAAATCGGCGACCGAGTGGGCCAGGGTGGCGCGGCGCGGCGCGCGCAGGCTGGTGCTGAAGCCCGCCAGTTCGGCGGTGCCGCCGATGCGGATCCGCTGGCCGAGGCGGGTGATGGCGATCTTGAAGGTTTCGTCCATGATGGTCGAGACCGGGGCGCGGGCCTCGTTCACGATCCTGGCCGTCAGCGAATAGCCCTTGACCGGATAGATCGGCAGGTCGATCCCCAGCTTGCGCACCAGCGCGGGCGAGTAGCTGCCCAGCGCCAGCACATAGGCGTCGGCCGTAAGCGTGCCGCGATCGGTGACGACGCCCGAAATCCGGCCGCCATCCTCCCGCAGTGCCCGGATGGTGGTGCCGTAGCGGAAATCGACCCCGGCCTGCGCCGCCATCGCCGCCAGGCGCTGGGTGAACAGGAACGCATCGCCCGTCTCGTCCCCCGGCAGGCGCAGGCCGCCCACGAATTTATGCGCCGTGTCGACCAGCCCGGGCTCGGCCCGGACGCAGCCCGCCGCGTCCAGGACCTCGTACGGCACGCCGTATCGTTGCAGCACCCGGATGTCGCCGGCCGCGGCGTCGAGCTGCTTTTGCGTACGGAAGATCTGCAGCGTGCCCTGCTGCCGGTCGTCATAGGTGATGCCGGTATCGGCCCGCAGGTCGCGCATGACGTCGCGCGAATATTCCGCCAGCCGCACCATCCGGCCCTTGTTGCGGGCATAGGCGGCGGTCGTGCAATTTTCCAGCATCTGTACCAGCCATTTCCACAGATGCGGGTCCGGCATCGGCCAGAAGACGAAGGGCCGATAGGACATCATCAGCCATTTCAGGGCCTTCAGCGGCACGCCCGGCCCGGCCCACGGCGCGGAATAGCCCGGCGAGACCTGGCCGGCATTGGCGAAGCTGGTTTCCATCCCGGCTTCGGGCTGGCGGTCGATGACCGTGACCTCATGCCCCGCCTGGGCCAGGTACCAGGCGGAGGTGACGCCGACCACGCCGCTGCCGAGAACGATGATTTTCATGCGTGACGATGCTTTCGGAAAGGAAGGGAGCGGGAGGGCGTTCAGGCCGCGATATAGTCGCGATGATAGCGATGGCCCAGCGCGGTGAGGATTTCGTACCCGATCGTGCCGGCGGCTTCGGCCACCGCATCGACGCCACGGCGCGGGCCGATCAGATCGACCGTCATGTCCGGCGACAGGCGGGAATCCGGCACGTCCGAGATGTCGAGGGCAAGCGAATCCATCGAAATGCGTCCGACCACCGGCAGGCGGATATCATCCAGCCACGCGCAGCCCCGCGACGCGCCCTGGCGCGCGAAGCCGTCGGCATAGCCGGTGGCGATGGTGGCGATCCGGCGTGGCGCGGCCGCGCGATAGGTCAGCCCGTAGCCGACACC
>NZ_JABXXP010000096.1 GCF_013376155.1 Nguyenibacter vanlangensis | reverse complement strand
GCCGCGTGACCAGTCCGGGCGGGACGACGCAGCAAGCGCTGTCCGTGCTGATGGCGCCCGATGCATGGCCGGCCACGCTGGACCGTGCCATCCGCGCCGCGTCCCGTCGCGCCCGCGAACTGGCGTCCTGAACGGATTGCATGGCCGGCACCCCGGCCACTCGGCGAACTTGCGCCCGCCCCCGCCGTAATTTAACCGCAATGGCGATTCAACCTGTCCGGATCGGCCGGACGAAGCCGAAAACAGAAGATGTTCCAGAAGACCATGGATAACGACCAGTTCGACGATGCCCTGCTCCGCGCCGCCATGGACCGCACCGCCCTGTCCGGATGGGGGCGCCTTACGATCGTCGACGCGGCGCGCGACGCCGGCATTCCGCTGGACGAAGCCCGCCGGCGCTACCCGGTCAAGGCGGCCCTGCTGCTGAAACTGGGCCGCCTGGCCGACGAATCCGCCCTGGTGGATGACGGCAGCACCGGCACGGTGCGCGAAAAATTGTTCGACCTGCTGATGCGCCGTTTTGATGTACTGCAACAATATCGCGCCGGGGTGCGCGCCGTGCTGCGCACCCTTCCTTTCGACCCGTTGCTGGCAGCCGGGCTGGGAGCAGCGACCTACGAAAGCATGCGTTGGATGGCGAGTGCAGCCGGGCTGGACGTCACGGGCCTGATCGGCACCCTGCGGGTCAAAGGCTTGGTCGGTGTCTGGACCTGTACGCTGCGTGCCTGGGATTGCGACGACAGCGAAGACCTGTCCAGCACCATGGCGGCCCTGGATCAGGCCCTGGATCGGGCCGCGCGGCTGGGCAATCTGCTGGAATACGGTCGCCGCCGCTCCGCCACTAGCGCGACTGCCGAAGCGGCGACGACTCACTCCAGCGAGATCGACCCGTCCATCGATCTGCCGCTGGAACCCCATCCAAACTATCCCTGACCGGCATCAGCCTGCGGAGCATCCGAAAAAGGAGGCAAAAGCCCCCTTTACGCCACCCCGCCCGACCCATTAGAAGGACGGAGCCAAGGTGTTCGGGCCATTGGGGCGTAGCCAAGCGGTAAGGCAGCGGATTTTGATTCCGCCATGCGGAGGTTCGAATCCTCCCGCCCCAGCCAATCTATTTCACCTGAATAGCTCCTGGGCGTCCTCCGGAATGTCGCGACGGCCTGCTTGGCCACTTCAGCGAATACAATCACGGTTTTCTGCCTGGCCCAGGATACTCTTCATTCAACCCGTATTTTTGAAGCTTCTCCTTCAAATACTGAGTTCTTTACGTCAGGCCCCGCATCGCACCCCATGCCGCCACGCAAAAATACCGGCTCTGAAACGACTGGAGGTGTTGATTTAAAAATAATTCTTGATCGCTGATTTTTTCGTGACATAAAGAAGGGGACTAGAAGAATTCTGGTCCAATCGTCGACATAGAAAGCCAATACAGAACAGTTGTATATTTTTTGAGATCAGAAACCATTTCTTGCAAACCAATCGGCCAAGCATGATCTGTCGGCCCGTGCGGAAAGGCATGCCGTGAAAATTCTGCTTTCCCTCTCTGGAGACCGGACCGGTGCCGTCATGCTGGAATATGGCCTTGTCGCCATCCTGGTCGTTCTGGTTATTGTCGGCCTTGTCGCGGTTATCGGCCAAGATATCCTTGGTATGTTCTATGCCGCCGTCAACAATTTTCCACCATCGGCCAGCTAATTTCTGGCGTATCGGGCCGGAACAGCTTCACGGAGCGTAGCGACACGGACCAGTCTCGCCACATGAGGCCGCGTCTACAAACAATGGTCCGCGCTACATGGCGCGAGCGCCATCATTTCTACATATGACTGTTAACAGGCCGCTTTCGTACAAATGGAAATATAGAGCGCATAATACCCGCAACCATTCCAATGTTTCGACCGGAACGGCACATCCCAGGTTACCCCGATACGGCCTCACGGGCCCCCGCATATGCGGGGGCCCGGCCGTCTCAGACCGCCTTTTTCAGGTTCGGGCTGGCCTTGAAGCGCACCGTCTTGCCGGCCTTCACCTTTACCGGCTCACCCGTACGGGGATTCAGCGCCTTGCGCGCCTTGGTCTTCTTGACCGTAAAGGTGCCGAATGACGGCAGGGTAAACCCACCTTCCTTCTTCAGTTCCCGGATGATAGCGGCCATCAGGTCCGTGGCCGCCTGGTTGGCAGCGACACCTGTGCAGTCGATCGAATCCTGGATTACTGCGGCGATGAAGGCTTTGCTCATTGACTCTGTACGCTCCTGTCAGGACATAAAAAGGTCGCAGCGTGCTGTCCGCCACGTTCATCATATCTCGGCGGAGGCGGCTTTTAGCGTGCTGTTCGGACTTATGCCAGAGAATTCTGCATTCATGTCACGATTCTTGTTGGCACAGACAGCAAACCTGGCGCCTCTTTCGGAAAAAGTCCGATTTCTTGGAAGACTGGGCAAGTACATAGCCGGTCCGCGCACAAATCATAACGATGTTGGACCGTTCAATGCAAACCCCCTATCATCGGTCGCCTGACACAAGATCGGGACTAGAGATCCGGCAGTACCAGTATCAGCCCGAGGGAACGTTACGTTCCAGCTCATCCAGCCACAACCGCGCATTGCCATCCGACGGCGCGCGCCAGTCGCCGCGCGGCGACAATGCCCCGCCTGCCACCACCTTCGGCCCGTTGGGTACCGCCGAACGCTTGAACTGGCTGAAACCGAAGAACCGGGCCAGAAAGACCGAAAGCCAATGCCTTATCGTCGGCAGATCATAGGCTACGCGCTTATCTTGAGGAAAACCGGGCGGCCAGTTTCCCGCCTGAGGATCCTTCCAGGCAATCTCGGCCATGAAAGCGATACGCGACGGACGAAAACCATAACGCAGCACATAGAACAGCGTGAAATCCTGCAACGCGTAAGGACCAATTCGGGCCTCGGTGCTCTGCAGGGCCTGATCATCGCCTGCCGGAACCAGCTCGGGCGAAATCTCCGTGTCCAGGATCGCCTGCAATACGCCACCCACCGCACCGTCCACCCTCCCCGACGCAATCACCCAGCGGATCAGATGCTGGATAAGCGTTTTGGGCAGCCCCGCATTGACGTTATAATGCGACATCTGGTCACCGACACCATAGGTGCACCATCCCAGTGCCAATTCTGACAGATCGCCGGTACCAATAACGATCCCGCCATGCTGGTTGGCCAGGCGGAACAGGAAATCGGTCCGCAACCCGGCCTGGACGTTCTCGAAGGTCACGTCATAGAGCGGCATGCCACTGGCGAAGGGATGACCCAGCTCCTGCAACATCATGCGGGCAGTCGGACGGATGTCCAGTTCCGTCGCCGTCACCCCCAGGGCGCGCATCAGTTCCAGGGCGTTGGACTGCGTGCCCGGGCTGGTCCCAAAACCCGGCATCGTATAGGCCAGCACCGCCTCACGCCCCAGCCCCAGTTCGTCGGCCGCTCGTGTGGCCACCAGTAGCGCCTGGGTCGAATCCAGGCCGCCGGATACGCCGATCACCATGCGCCGTGTTCCGGTCGCTTGCAGCCGCTGCTTCAACGCCGAAACCTGGATGGTCCAGGCTTCGTAGCAATCCTGCTCTAGCCGCGCCGGGTCGGATGGGACGAACGGAAAACGTTCGATCCGCCGCTTCAGGCCCAGATCACCGGCCGGCGGTGCCAGCGCGAAGCCGATCCGCCGCCAGCCGGCGTCCGGACGCGCCGCGCGATTGTCGGCAAAACTGCCCATCCGGCTGCGCTCCTGACGCAGCAGGTCCAGGTCCACGTCCGCCGTGGCCCGGTGGGGCCCCTGCGGAAAGCGCACCGTCTCGGCCAACAGCACACCGTTCTCATAGATCGACACCTGACCGTCCCAGGCCAGGTCGGTCGTCGACTCCCCCTCTCCGGCCGCCGCATAAACATAGGCGCAGATGGCGCGTGCGGATTGTGACCGGCATAACAGGTCGCGGATGTCGGCCTTGCCGACCGTGATGTCGCTGGCCGACGGGTTGGCGATGACGGTAGCCCCGGCCAGTGCGGCATCGGTGCTGGGCGGCAGCGGCACCCACAGGTCCTCGCAGATCTCGACCGCGATGACCAGACCTGGCACATCCTCGGCCTCGAACAGGAGGTCGGGACCAAAGGGCGCAGTCTGGCCGGCGACATGGATGCTCTGCCCGCGCTGCCCCACGCCGGCGGCGAACTGCCGGGCCTCGTAGAATTCGCGATAGTTCGGCAGGAAACTCTTGGGCACCACCCCCAGGATCGTACCGCGATGCAGGATGACGGCACAATTATACAGCGCGTCGCCATGCCGCAGCGGTGCGCCGGCGACGATGACCGGCGTCATTTCGGCTGTCGCGGCTGCCAGGGTGGCCAGGGCGGTACCCACCCCATCCAGCAACACGTCCTGCTGGCGCAGATCCTCGATCGCGTATCCCGACACGCCCAGTTCCGGAAATACCGCCAGCGCCACGCCCTCGGCGTCGCATGTCTGCACCATCTCGACCATGCGTGCGACGTTGGTGGCCGGATCGGCCAGGGCCACGGGCAGCGTGCACCCGGCGACGCGTGCAAAGCCATGACGGTAGAGAGAACGAAAATCCGGCACGATCTGTCACCCGGTACTGACTGTTTCCATGGCCGCCGCGGCCGCATGCGGCAACTCGCACGAGGCCCACGCATTGGGATCCTTGATGGACCCCTTAGTCCATTCACATAAATCGGAGGACTTCGCCATGGACTTCCTACGCTGGACGCTGATCTTTCTGGTCCTGGCGCTGGTGTCGGCGGCATTCGGCTTTGGCGGCCTGGCCGCCAATTTCGCCTATATCGGCAAGATCCTGTTCTTCATTTTCCTGATCCTGTTCATCGTCGGTCTGTTCTTCGGCCGCGGACGAGGCAGGACGTGGTGATCCCGAGCAGACCCAGAGCGTACAGGCCGCCCATCGCGGTCATCGACAGCTTCAACCCGCTGATCAGATAGGTTGGGGCGTCGCACGGCTTGGCGGGGCGCAGCGGCATGGCCGCCAGCCGTTCGGCGAAGGTTCCGCCGTGGAAGACGGGGGCCCGGCATTCCGGCAGTGGGCTGGGCCACCATCCCTGTTCCACGCCGACATGCACGACCGACAGGCCGCATGCCGCCATCAGGACCGGGACGCACAGCCAGACGATTCCCCGCCGGCCGCGGCCGCGTGCCAGCGCCGCCAGTATCCCGAGCGCGATCAGCAGCCGGTATGGCCAGCGCTCCCACAGGCATAACCCGCACGGCGCCATGCCGAGCCCGTGTTCGACCCATTCGGCGATTCCCAGCGCGATCGCGCCTGCGGCGGCGAGCGTCAGGGGGAGCCATAGCCGGATGTCGACGCGCCTGAAAACATGAGATTTCATGGTGTACAGACCGGCGGCGCCTCATCCAGTGCGCGCAGGAAGTCCCGGGCCCAGCTTCCGGCGGTGGTCCGGCGGACTTCCTCGTCCAAGGCCAGCCAGCGGCGGCGGCGTTCGTGCACATCCATTGTCAATGCTTGATGCAGGGCGTCGGCGATCTCGTCGGCATCAAAAGGATTGACAAGCACGGCCTCGCCCATCTCGGGGGCGGCGCCGGCGAAATGGGACAGGACCAGCACGCCGGGCGCCGCCGGGTCCTGGGCGGCGATATATTCCTTGGCGACCAGGTTCATGCCGTCGCGCAGCGGCGTGATCAGCGCCACGTCCGCCATGCGGTAGAAACCCGCCAGGATGTCGCGGCCGATCGGCCTTGTGATATAGCGGATGGGCGTCCAGTCGAATTCGGCATAGGCGCCGTTGACCCGGCCCGTCAGCTCGTCGAGCTGACGGCGCAGCAGGCGGTATTCCTCGACGTCGCCGCGCGATACCGGCGCCACCTGCAGGAACGTCACCTTGCCGCGATGTTCCGGATAGCGCTCCAGCAGCGCCTCGTAGCCGCGGAAACGCTCGGGCAGGCCCTTGGAGTAGTCCAGCCGGTCGACGCCCAGGATCAGCGCGGCCCCGCGCAGGCTGGCCTGCAGCCGCGCGGCCTCGTCCCGCGCGATGCCGGCTTCGGCCTGGGCGCGGAATTCGTGCGGGTCGATGCCGATCGGGAAGGCCTGCGCCCGCTCCATCAGCCCGTTCAGGCGGAAGGACTGGTTGAGATTGTCGGCGTCCTCGTCGGTCTGCACCCCGAACACGTCATAGGCCTGCATGTCCTCGAGCAGCAGCTCGACGCCGGGGAGGCAGCGGATCAGGCTCCAGGGCGGCACCGGGATATGCAGGAAGAAGCCGATCCGCGTCGTGACCCCCAGGTCGCGCAGCGCCTGGCCCAGCGGGAACAGGTGGTAGTCGTGGATCCAGATCACGTCGTCCGGCTGCAGCAGCGGCAGCAGGGTGCGCGCGAACATGGCATTGACCTCGAGATAGGTCTGCCAGTCGCTGCGCGCGTAGCTCATCAGCCCGATGCGGTAGTGGAAGAGCGGCCAGAGGATGCCGTTGGAAAAATTCTGGTAGAATCCCTCGTGCTGCCGCGCCGTCAGGTCGATGGTCGCGTAGGTGACGCCCGCGACCGTGTCGAAGCCCGGCACGGGGTCGGCGTCGCTGTCGACCAGGTTGCCCGACCAGCCGAACCACAGCGACTCGCCGCCCCGCAGCGCGTCGCGCAGCCCGACCGTCAATCCGCCCGCCGGCTGCGTGCGTTCGCGCGGCGACGGCACGCGGTTCGATACGATGATCAGGCGCCCCATCTGTCGTCCCCCCCTTCGGTCAGGCCGGCCAGCCATGTCCGGAACGCGGTCGGGTCGGGAAAGTCCCGGTGGATCCGGAACCCCACCCCGCCCAGCCGGACGGCCTCGCGGATGCCGTCCTCGTCGGTTACGTCGTCGCCGACGAAGATCGGATGCCGCCCGGCAAAGGGCGGCGACTGCATCAGGGCGGCGACGGCGTGGCCCTTGTCGACGCCATGCGGCCGGATTTCCCACGCCATCTTCGCCGCCTGGATATGAAACGCGCCGTTGCCGGAGGCGATCCAGCCCTCGGCCGCGTCGCGCAGCAGGTCGGCGGCCTCGGGCGCCGCGCGGTAATGCAGCACGAAGCCCGCGATCTTGCGTTCGATCCGCACGCCGGGATGGGCGGCGGCCAGACTTTCGGCCGCCTGCAGCCAGTCGGGCGGATATTGCGGCAGGTCGGCGCGGACGATGGGGCCGTCCGGGCGGTGCCGCACGGCGATCCCGTGCTCGCCCGCCACGGCATAGGGCACGTCGCCCAGGAAATGGTCGATCTGGTCCACCGCGCGGCCGGAAATCACCGCCAGCGCGTCGCCGCATTTCGCCCGCAGGCGGCGCAGCACCTGCGGCAGCCCGGGCGGGACCACCACCGATTCCGGGGTGGGGGCGATATCCACCAGCGTGCCGTCGAAATCCAGCAGCAGGGCGGCCTGGTGCGGCGGCGGCATGAAGCGGCCGTCGGGGCCGGCATAATCCGTCGGGCTCATGGAAGTCTGCTCTCCTCGCGTCCGATGGCGTCATTACCCATCCCGCCCTCTTGCCCGAGGGCCGCCCCGGCTAGCGGGGAAGCAGGGATTGGGGCTGTCCCGGCTGCGGCTGATCCGGACCGGGTTGCGGCGCCGCGGGCTGATCCTGCGGCGTGTCGGGTGTCGGCGGGGGCAGCAGGGACAATGGCGCCCCCTTGCCCGAGCCGCCTCCCCCGTCCGTGCCCGCCTGATACGGCGTCGGCGGGGGCAGGGCCTGATGCTGGCCCGCAATCGCCGGCGGTGCAACAGGCATCGACGACGGCTGCGATGCAACAGGCATCGACGGCGGCGGCGATGTGTCGCCCTCGTCCGGCGGGA
>NZ_JABXXP010000095.1 GCF_013376155.1 Nguyenibacter vanlangensis | reverse complement strand
CCGGACGCGGCGCCAAGCCGGGCGCCGAGCGCGGCCAGTGATAATCAAGTGCCGGCGACAGAAGTGAGGGAGCGGCCCGTCATGTCATGACGGCGCCGCAACGTGGCGTCGGATCGGAGGGCGCGCCGCCTGCAGGACCAGTCACGGCGAACAGCGACTGCGACCGCGACAGGCTTGTGGGCATGGCAGGATTTGTGCAGCCAGGGCGGAAAAACTGCCGCGGTGAATCTCGTGCATGCTCGCCGCCAGGACCCGGTTGACCGGACGGCGGCGGTAGAGATCGGATCCGTTCGCGAAACATGGCGGCAAGGACTAGCCGTTCAGCATCTCGTTCTTCGCCGCCGCGCTGGCCGACTGGATGAGACGAACGATTTCCAGCGATCCTTCGCGAGGCTATGCCGGCACGCTCGGCTGGGATGTCGACAAGAATACCAAGCTGTATCTGAGTGCATTCGATTCCGGTCCGGAATCGCCCGCGCTGTCCTATACGATGAATTATTCGCTGAAGAATTCGCCGCCAATTTCCAGGGGGCTCGGCCTATCTGTTCGGCCTGGACGTCACGCTGTAAGCCTCTTCCGGCCGGGTTCGCCCGGCCGGACCCTCCGGCCCCGGGGCGAGGCGCGCCGGCGGCTGGGAAGCGGGCCGGGGATGGAGGGAAGAACGGCGTTTTTCCGCCGTCCGGATCAGTGTATGAAGGGCCTTCCCTCGGCACTACACCGGAACCCGGCCTTCATGCATCTTTTCAATCGCTCCCTCGGCGGCATCTATAAACTGTTCGACGGCTTCGAAATCTTCGTCAATCTGGTCCTGACCTTCCTGATCATCGTCATCACCTCGGCATCGCTGTACCACCTGGTGATCGAGGTCTTCGTCCTGTTGTTCGGGCGGGCGGAGAATACGACGTCGATCGACCTGATCCAGGGTATATTCGGCATGTTCTTCACCGTGCTGATCGCGATGGAATTCAAGCATTCCATCATCACCACGTCCGACCTGCACCCGGCCGGACCGGCCCGCATGCGCTCGGTGATCCTGATCGGCCTGCTGGCGACGGTGCGCAAATTCATCGTCGCCGATCTGCAGCAGGTCAATGCGATGGACCTCTTCGCGCTTTCCGGCGCGGTGCTGTCGCTCGGCAGCGTCTATTACCTCATCCGACGCTCCGACACCCCGCCGCAAGGGACGAAGCGGATGCTTCTTCCGCCCGACGCGGACCACGCCGGCTGACGGACCGTCGGCGAACGCAACGCCCCCTCGGCACCTTCGCCGCAGTCCGGCCGCCGCAATCCGGCCGCCGGGAGGGGCCATATCCGTCTCAACTCTGCGCGAGAGCATGGACGCCGGCCGCCATGCTTCCCATGTCGGCATCAGTTTCTCGATGTGGGAAGCATCCATGCTCATCCATCAAAAGCCCGTCCCAGCAGAGGCGACCGAACTGGTGCGGCAGCACGGCAGCGAAGCCATTCTGCTGGCCAAGACCCATCTGATTGAAGCCGAGGAGATCGGAGACGACGAGCACGTGGCCTATTGGAAGAACGTGCTGGAAGCGATGCAGACGATTCTGAACGAACGCAAGCCCCATTAGCCGCGACCGCCGTTCCGGGCCTGATCATTCCCGGGCCTGGCTACTCTGGGCCTGTATTTTTCGTTCCGCCGGCACCAGAATGGCCGCATGAGACGGAATGTCGATATTATTCCACAGGCTGGGGCCTCGCGAGGCTGGGCGGCCGGCCCGCGCCGCGCCACGCTGCTGCTTGGCGTCCTGCTCGCCATGCCGCTGGGCGCCTGCCAGCATGCGGGCCCGTCGCGCCATCGCCACCGCATGATGGCCCACACCCGACCGGGTGCGGACGCCTGTGCCAGATCGGGGGGCCGGCTGGTCGTCCGCACCAGTCCGGGCCAGCAGACCGGTCTCTGCCGGCTGCCGGACGGCAGCACGACCGAGGAATGGGCCTATTTCCCGGGATCGGGCAGCATGCGGTAACAGGGGCGACGGCAGGGAGGCGATGGCCGGATGCGCGATGCCTGGGCGCGCGATGCCGGGACGTGCGATGCCTCTGCGCTCAACGCCCGTGCCAATGCGGGTCCCGCCAGCCGTGGGGGCCTTCGTCGTGCCAGCCGCCATGGCCATGCCAGCCCCGCCAGTAGCCGCGCTCGTCATACCAGCCGCGATGCCCGCCATAGGCGCCGTAATACCACCCCGAGTTCCATCCGGCGGGGCGATAATCGTAATCGCCGTCATCGCCATAGGCCGCGCATCCCGCCATGGCCAGGACGGCCACCGCGGCAAGCGCCGTCCGCATCACCGGCATGCGCGTTCTCCCTTCGTCCTTGCGCAACGCCGCGTCGCCCGTCCGGTTCGTGCCGCGGCCACGGGCGAAACCCGGCCGATCCGGGGGGCCCGGGGTCAATCCACCCCGACCATGACGTCCGACGCCTTGACGATGGCCGTTGCCGCCATCCCCATGCCGAGGCCGAGTTCGTCGACGGCCTCATTCGTGATCGACGCCATCACCACCGCGCCGCCGGGCAGCGCGATCGACACATGGGCCGTCGTCGCCCCCTTGTGGATTTCGATGATCGTGCCTTTCAACTGGTTTCGCGCGCTGATTTTCATACTGCCTCCATGATTTTTTTCGACCCCGGCCGCGCCGTGCGGACCGGCGGGGCATCAGCGATCCCGGGCCGGCGGCATGAGCGGGGTACGCCGCCCCACCCAGCGCCAGACGGGCTGCCCCTTGCCCGGGGTCTTGAACAGATCGCTGACCGCCCAATAAAGACGCTGGCCATGGCGGCCGATGAACGGCAGGGCGAGCGGGTCGCCGCCGGCCCAGGGCAGAAACGGATTGGAGCGGCTATAGGCCCAGATCGAGACGCGCACGGTGCTGCGGTCGGTCGTGCTGCGGCGATGGATGCCGCTTGTATCCGCGACCACCAGCGTGTTCGCCGCGACGGGCAGTTTCCGTGCGTCCGGATATCCGAGCCTGCGAATTTCGGCTTCCGAAATGCGAAACGATCCTTCGGCCGTCAGCCGATCGCCGGCATGGCGCGCCGTGCAGGACACGCGGCGTTCCCAGGCCAGCTTGCGCCGGTTGGCGCGATGCGAGCCCGGCACGTAGGCGAACGGCGCGGCGTCGTCATCCACGTCCTGCAGGAAGAACCAGGACTTCACGGTGGGATGGAACGTGTCGGTATGAAAGAAGGACTGAACGTCCTGCGCGCCCCCCGGTGCGAACTGGCTGAAGACGCTCTGCACGTAGAGCGACGGGCGCCGGCGGAACGAGCCGACATAGTTGATCAGGCCGCGATAGGCGGAGCCCTGCAGGACGGCGCGGGCGACGGGCAGCCTGTCCAGGGTCGGGCCGTCGAGGGCAATCAGGCGGGTCAGGGTATCGCCATTCACCGACTCGCGCGCCGGGACGTCGAGCGCCATGATTTCGTCCCGCAAAGCCTGAAAGGTTGCGGGGTCGAGGAAATCCCGCTTCACGATAAAGCCGTCGCGTTCAAAGGCGGCGCGGTCCTCGTCGGACAGCAATCCGGCGAGGCTGCGGCGGCGCATCGCGCCCAGCCTGGCCGCGAGCATGCGACGTCCGATATGCAGGCCGCGGCGGTTGAGGGTCCGGCTGCCGATGACCGGGTTGGTGTTGAAGGCTTTCGACGCGCTGAAGACGGCCAGCGCATGGAACGGCAGCAGCAGCAGCCTGCCGGCCCAGGACGGCCGGGCATTCCGGACCGGCGATGCGGGCGCGGCCTGTTCAGAATCGAAACGAAGAGCCGCTGCATTCTGGCCCATGCCCGCTTGTCTCCTTCAGCCATGATGGTTCTGAGGCAACGGGATCAGCAAAGCCGATCGACGCAGGAGCGACAAGGCCTTCTGCCGCGCCGTACATCACAGGTTCGTTCTCCGTCGAGGATCGTGCCGTGCGGACCGCATGCGGCGGGCGCGACGGACGCCGTCTGGCCAAGCTGTCCGACCGGATTTAGGGTGGGCCCGCCGGGGCTGAGGGAAGGACATTCCGACGTGAAACGTGCTTCGTTCCTTGCGATCGCCTTGCTGGCCGTGTCCGGCTGTTCTTATCCGATCGACCGGCGGGACGATCCGCGTGCCGCCCTGTTTCGGAACGTGGGCGCCCCCCCGTTTATGGGCGCGCCGGACGGAACGCCGGATAACGGCAGAATGCATGGGCAGGTAACGATGGGCGTCGCCTCAGGCCGAGGCCGTGGCGTCGTGCCGATGAGTTCGGCCAACGTGACCAATGTGCTGCCGGGCGTAAGCATCGGTGGTGCGTCATGGGGGATGTAGGACGCGAAAACGGCGACGGTGGGGATCCATGAAGCCGGCGTGCCGTCGTGCGACATGAACCGCCTCCGCGGCAGTCCCGCAGCCAGTCCGGACATTTCGATCGCCGATGAAAAATAATACGAATACAGAATGAATTAATAAAAATACAAATATTCAGATCGTATCAATGTCGTTAAAAATGAGTAATCTTTCGGTCGGGCAATCTCGCCCGAAGAAGAGATTACGCAAATGTCAACAAAACTTCGTCCATTTCTGGATGCGATTGAAATAAACCATGGACAAAAAATAGATATTGGCCGTTTCTTTCTAAAACTTTGCGAATCTGCGCGTCAGTTGGGCATATCATGGCATATGGGGCGCGATTTCGATCGCATGGCAGAAGTCAATCGAATGCATCAGGATACGTGGGAGCCGCTTTCACCCATTTATGATCCTGAACTATCCGATATCAATCCGGATAATGTCATCTATATCGAGGGCCAAGCCGAGGGCGATCCGGTCGTGACGTTGATCCTACGCCGCTATGATTGGCCAACGAGCACATTGCGGGAGGAATGGGAATCGGGCCGCCTTGCCTATCGCGACCCGGGCACGCAGATGGGTCCGCATGAAAAATGGATCGCGGATGCGCCAATTGCTGCCGAAATTAGTGGGCGAGTCGTCTTCGCCGGTGGTCTTTGGTGTCACCCCAGCTTTCGCCGCAAGCGGCTTCCGGTTCTGACCATCGCCATGATGCGCAGTATTTCGCTTGCGGTTTGGAAGCCGGATTTTACCATCGGTATGGTAGAGCGCGGTCCATTGACACGCACCCTTCTGCCTTTATACGGCAACCCGGCCATTCAAGGCGGTATGCAAATCATCGGCGCCTGGCGTACCTTCGACTGCAATCTGATCTGGGAAACACCAGATATATTGATCCGCCATATTCGGAATCACTCAATGCATGCGAACCAGCCTGAGTAATGGAACGGAACTGACGAAAATGTCAGATGCGCTCGTCCGCCACGGTAAGAGCAGCCGTTCGTAGCGGGACCAGAACCTGGAGCCATCGGGGTGTGTCACAAGTGCCTCGATGAGTTCCAGGCGAGGGGCTTGGCTGTGCGCTACACCGAAATAGCTGCGGGTAGCGGGAAGGATATATGCGCTGTCGGGCAGGTCCCGTACATCTCGGCCAAGCAGGCTTTCATAAGAAACTTCGCCATATTTCCCGTATGTCTGCGGCCATGCCTCAATCAGGCAGCGGTCTTGTCCTGGCATCCACGCGACTGCCCCGCTTCCGAACGCCGGGTTGGCGGCAATCCTGGAGATGCTCCGCGCGTTGGTATAACGCTTCGCCTCTTTCCAGATTGCAAATGCCGCTTGCATGCTCGCCCGCTTCGAATCCCGGAGTCGGTCCAGGGATAGATTCACAATGGTAGGCGATCCGGCGGTGGGCGATCCGGACGATTCCTCTTCATCAGGCGTTGCGATCTGGAGTGCCCGGAGGCGGGCGACGGCGTCGTTGAGGTTGTGAAGAACTTCCAGCGGCGCGAATAACGTACCGGCGCGTTCGAGGACGATGCGCGGCGGTGCGTGATAGAGGATAATCTCGAGTACGCGTTGCAGACAGGCTGCCGGGAACAATGCCGGCTGAAAGCGGATACGTGTATAACGTGCGAATGTCGCTATGGCTGCGAATCCGAGATTCCGTATAGAATACGAAACCAGGTCACAATCGCGTCCAAAATACCCAAGGTATCCAAATAATTCATTGCTATTCGGATACCATATCCTTCCATCAGGGCCGACCAGAATTTCCATATTGCGTCACTTTTGCGCTATACCAATTTTTAATATGGCATACACGTTCCGTTTTTGGAAGTGATATCGTTCACATTTCACATTTCTCAATTTTCGATTACTTTCTGAGCATTGGCGGCAGGACGGGGCATGAAGGCCGCCAAGGCTTTGCATGGAGTAGAAGGCACATTTCCTTGGGTCGATCTGCCATCCGACAATGTGCTCGTCTTTTTGGAAAAAACAAACTAGCGAAACTTGATCAGTCGAAATGGTCACGCGCCGATTATTTCGTCCCTTATTCTCGATCTTTCCGAGGCGGATATGCCCGATCTCGCTCGTGTTGGAAACGTGCGTGGCGCCGCAGGGTTGAAGCTCTATGGTTTTAGAAAGCGGCCGATCCGGATCAGGCGCATGGTGCCTTCCAATACAAGCGGCTGGGCCATCTGTGTTTTAACGAGACGGGAATTTCCGACGAAAGCGTCTTCGGTGATCCATTCTGCCTGGCGCAAGATCCGCTCGGCGACCGGCGACGGCGGCCGGCTCTATTACGGGCCGGGCGGCAGCATCACATATCGTGGCGGCGGCGATATCGGCCGCTACCGCGCCTCGGCGCCCGGAACAGGCCCCCGTCAGGGTCATCGGCACTCTGGCCAGGTACATCAAGCTGCGCATGTCGAAAAAGCGATCTCGCGACGCGGTCGTGCTACGGGCCGGCGACAAAGAGAACGCCTTCTATGCCAAGATGCTGGAAGTCGGAGCTGCACCCGCCTCGCCGACGCTGCAATCCATGATATCGTCATGGAGCAGGTCGGAAATAGGGGCACCCGTTAGGCGGCAGCGCTATGACCGGGACGCGCCGTTCGTTCCCGGACATCCAGCACTTCGATGCCGATCAGATTGCCGGCGGCATCGTAGTCCAGCATGACGCCAGGGGAGACTTCGTGCGTCTCTGCTGATTTTGCCCCCTCAGGGCCAACCCAGATGAACATGGCGTCCGCCTCGGGATCATAGCTGGTCCGGATCATGGCTTCGGCCTCCGTTTCTCGGCATCCCTATCCGGGAACACGCAGCACGCGGTCGCCCAGCCCAGGGATAGCACGATACGAGCGTATGCGATCCGCATGAACCGGATCAGCCTCGCGCCACTCTGGATAGAGTACCGTCTGTTCAACCCATTCCGCGATCATCCCGCGTCGCTCCGTCGCTTCTAGCGCATGGGGCTTAGTGATAAGGGACACGGCTTTTCCTTCGCCGCCTCAAGCCCAAGCAAGATCAAGCGCCGGAGGACTTCGGACGGCAACCTATTGTCATAACGGTATTCGCTCAAACGTCCCTACAGGGTCGGTTCTCGCTGGAAATTAACAAATACCATCCAGAACAATTTTTAGGGCCATTCTTGGGGCCAAGAATGGCGATCCCTAGAATTTCCTTGAAAGATCAAATTGTTATGGAATATATTTGGTGGAAGGGGTTGGATTCGAACCAACGTAGGCGCACGCCAGCGGATTTACAGTCCGCCCCCTTTAGCCACTCGGGCACCCTTCCGTGTTGGAAAGGGTGGTTAAGGCCATTCGGCCGGCATGTCAACGCCCTGTTGTCATGCCCTGTCGCCATGACGTGACGCGGGCGGTGGTTCGGCCTATATCGGGCCATGCGCAGCCGCCCTCCGCGTCGTCCGGACGCCCGTCCCGCCAGCCGCCCGCCTGCCCGGGCGGAGAATCCCGCCGCCAGCATGCCGGCC
>NZ_JABXXP010000094.1 GCF_013376155.1 Nguyenibacter vanlangensis | reverse complement strand
CGGCGACTGGGGCGTCTGCGACCCGGCCGAACCGCGCAACCGGCGCAGCCGTGCCTCGGTCCTGCTGCGCGGCGCCGATGGCCGGGCGCTCCTGGTCGATACCGGTCCCGACCTCCGCGACCAGTTGCTCGCGCAGCGGATCGACCGGTTCGACGCCATTCTCTACACCCACGCCCACGCCGACCATATCGCCGGACTGGACGAGGTCCGGGGCATCAACCGCATCATCGACCGGCCGCTGCCGGTCTACGGCACGCCGTCCGTGCTGGCCGAGGTGGAAAATCGCTTCAGCTACGCCTTCCGGCCCTGGTCGCCCCCCGGCTTCTACCGGCCGGTCGTGGTGCCCCATATCGTGCATGCGGGCCAGACGATCGACGTCGCGGGCCTGCGCCTGACCCTGTTCGAGCAGATTCATGGCCGCACCCTGTCGCTGGGGCTGCGCTGCGGCAACATCGCCTATTCCACCGACGTGGTCGAACTGCCGTCCGAGGCCCTGGCGGCCCTCGAAGGGGTCGAGACCTGGCTGGTGGACTGCTTCCAGCGATCCGCCGCCCACAGCGCCCATGCATGGCTGGACCGGGTCCTGGAATGGCGGTCGCGAATCGGTCCGCGCCGCGTGATCCTGACCCATATGGGCACCGACATGGATTGGGCCTGGATGGCCGAAAACCTCCCCCAGGGGGTCGAGGCCGCCTATGACGGCCTGCGCGTGGCCTTCCGCTAGGCGGCGCGCGCCCGACCTCGGATCCGGTTTGCAAAAACCCGTGTAAGCTGGGGAGTGTTTCTGCCTATCGTGCGATTTAGGTTGAATCGCGACTATCTGCGGCGATACCGTTGGACGTGGCCACCCACAGAATCCGCTGCCCTGCCAACCCGCGACACCGCGTGCTTGCCGAGCCGCCTCTGCCCGGGGTCGCGGCATGCCAACCCGCCTGACAAGGGCTTGCCTGACAAGGGGATGAGCATTGGATGAAAAATTTGACCGTGACGGTAGAGCACATCATGCGCGGCTTGAAAAGCCGCAAGCATGAAATAGCTCTTCAATACAGCGAGACAGGCGCGCCCGCGCGGGGTCGCCCGCCAGGCGTTTCAGGCTGACATTCCTTCCCGGAGGGGGATCGGTCTCCACCCGGGGAACATCGCCCATGATTGACGGTCGCCCGCCCGACGCGGATCGGGCCGCCGTTCGGAGACATCTGCCGATGGCTTCTGACACCACCGTGTTTTCCCTGGCCAACGCGATGCGCGACCAGCGCCGCGAGGTCGAGATGACCCTGTCGGACTATCTCGACCTGTGCCGGGCCGATCCGTCCTGCTACGCCACGGCGGCCGAACGCATGCTCAAGGCGATCGGCGAGCCGCGGACCGTCGATACGTCCCGCGACCCGCGCCTGTCGCGCATCTTCATGAACCGCACGATCCGGGTCTATCCGGCCTTCTCCGATTTCTTCGGAATGGAAGAGACGATCGAACAGATCGTGGGCTTCTTCCGCCATGCCGCCCAGGGGCTCGAGGAACGCAAGCAGATTCTCTACCTGCTGGGTCCGGTGGGGGGCGGCAAATCGTCGCTCGGCGAACGGCTGAAGGGCCTGATGGAGAAAGAGCCGATCTACGTGCTCAAGGCCGGGCGCCATCTCAGCCCGGTCTTCGAGAATCCGCTGGGCCTGTTCGATCCCGACCGCATGGCCCAGGCGCTCGAACGGCAATATGGCATTCCCCGCCGGATGCTGACCGGCATCGCCAGCCCCTGGGCGCTGAAGCGGCTCGAGGAATTCGACGGCGACCTGTCGCGCTTCACGGTGGTCAAGATGCATCCGTCGCGGCTGCGGCAGGTCGCGATCGCCAAGACCGAGCCGGGCGACGACAACAACCAGGACGTCTCCGCCCTGGTCGGCAAGGTCGATATCCGCCAGTTGGAGCATTACAGCCAGAACGACCCCGACGCCTACAGCTTCTCGGGCGGGCTGAACCGCGCGAACCAGGGGCTGCTGGAATTCGTCGAGATGTTCAAGGCGCCGATCAAGATGCTGCACCCCCTGCTGACCGCGACGCAGGAGGGCAACTATGTCGGCACCGAGAATATCGGCGGCATCCCCTTCACCGGGGTGATCCTGGCCCATTCGAACGAGGCCGAATGGCAGAGCTTCCGCAACAACCGCACCAACGAGGCGTTCCTGGATCGCGTCTGCGTGATCAAGGTCCCCTATTGCCTGCGCGTGGCCGAGGAAACCAGGATCTATGAAAAGCTGGTCCAGTCCTCCAGCCTGGCCGACGCGCCCTGCGCGCCCAACACGCTGGAAATGCTGGCCCGCTTCGCGGTCCTCTCGCGGCTGAAGCCGCACGCCAACTCGACCCAGTTCGCCAAGATGCGGGTCTATGACGGCGAAAATATCCGCGAAACCGACCCCAAGGCCCGCACCATGCAGGAATATCGCGACGCCGCCGGCGTGGACGAAGGCATGGACGGCATCTCGACCCGCTTCGCGTACAAGGTCCTTTCGGCCACCTTCAACCATGATTCGACGGAAATCTCGGCCGATCCGGTGCATCTGATGTATGTGCTGGAACAGGCGATCCGGCGCGAACAATTCCCGCCCGAGACCGAGGCCACGTACCTGGCGACGCTGAAGTCGGAGCTGGCCGGCCGCTATGCCGAGTTCCTGGGCCACGAAATCCAGAAGGCCTATCTCGAAAGCTACAACGATTACGGCCAGAACCTCTTCGACCGCTACCTGGACTACGCCGATGCGTGGATCGAGGACCAGGATTTCAAGGACCCCGACACCGGCCAGATGCTGAACCGGGAATTGCTGAACGCCGAGCTGACCAAGATCGAGAAGCCGGCCGGCATCGCCAATCCCAAGGATTTCCGCAACGAGGTGGTCAAGTTCTCGCTCCGGGCCCGGGCGTCCAACGGCGGCCGCAACCCGTCCTGGACCTCGTACGAGAAGATCCGCGACGTGATCGAGAAGCGGATGTTCAGCCAGGTCGAGGACCTGCTGCCGGTCATCAGTTTCGGGTCGAAAAAGGATGGAGAAACCGAACGCAAGCATGACGAGTTCGTCGAGCGGATGGTGGCGCGCGGCTACACGGAACGACAGGTTCGAAGGCTCGTTGAGTGGTACATGCGGGTGAAGCAGTCCGCCTGAACGGGAATGGTGCCGCCCAGTGGATATCATTGACAGACGTCCCAATCCCCATGGGAAGAATATCGAAAACCGCCGTCGCGTCCTGCAGCGGGCGCGTTCGGCAGTGCAACAGGCGGTGCGCGACTCGGTCGCGCGCGGCAAGATCAGGGAGATCGGACAAGGCAACGCGGTCTCGGTTCCGTCCGACGCGCTGCACGAACCCACTTTTCACCGCGTCTTCACCGACGGCATGCGCGAGATCGTGCTGACCGGCAACAAGGAGTTCTCGCGCGGGGACAAGCTGCAGCGGCCGCAGGGCGGCGCGGGGCAGGGCACAGGGGGCGACGGCCAGGCCGGCGAGAATGGCGGCGGCGAGGATTCCTTCCGCTTCGTGCTCAGCCGCGACGAATTCCTCGACCTGTTCTTCGACGACCTGGAACTGCCCGACCTGGTCAAGCGCGAGATCGCGACCACCGAATCCGGCACGCCCAGCCGCACCGGGCTCAGCAACGAGGGATCGCCCTCGCATCTCGATCTGGGGCGGACGATGCGCCGCTCGATCGCGCGGCGCATCGGGCTGGGCCGCCCGAAGCCCGACGATCTGCGCGCCGTCGAAGCCCGGATCGCCGAATTGGAAGACCAGCGCCCCCTGGGGGCCGATGCGCTCGATGAACTGGAAACCCTGCGCGAACAGCGCAGCACGATCCTCCGGCGCCTGGCGCGCATCCCCTGGGTCGATCCGGTCGATCTGCGCTATCGCCGCTATACGGTGCTGCCCCAGCCCGCGACCCGCGCCGTGATGTTCTGCATCATGGACGTCTCGGGCTCGATGACCGAACGCATGAAGGACCTGGCCAAGCAGTTCTTCCTGCTGCTGCACGTCTTCCTCGAACGGCGCTACAAGAAGGTCGAAATCGTCTTCATCCGCCACGCCGAAAGCGCCGAGGAAGTGGACGAGGACGTCTTCTTCCACGATCCGCGCACCGGCGGGACGATCGTCTCCTCGGCGCTGGAACTGATGTCCGGCATCCAGCGCGAGCGCTATCCGTCCGGCACCTGGAACATCTATGTCGCCCAGGCTTCGGACGGCGACAACGCGTCCTCGGACACCCAGCGGACGGCCAGCCTGCTGCAGGACGCCATCCTGCCGGTGGTGCAGTACTACGCCTATATCGAAATCACCGGCTCGGGCGCGGTGATCCGGGGCGAGACCGATCTGTGGCGCAGCTACCGCGCGATCGCCGATCACAACCCGCACCTGGCGATCCGCCACGTGGGCGACCGCAAGGAAATCTTCCCCGTGTTCCGCGACCTGTTCTCCCGCCAGCACGATACGGCCGAGGCATGATGGGCCAGATCACTCCCAATGGGCCGTCCGCCCGCCGGGGCGGGCTGCTCTACACCGGCAATGACTGGAACTTCCAGGTCATCCGGGACTGCTACGACGCGATCGAGGAGATCGCCCGGACCGAACTCGGGCTGGAAACCTACGCCAACCGGATCGAGATCATCACGTCGGAACAGATGCTGGACGTCTACACGGCGCACGGCATGCCGCTGGGCTACAAGCACTGGTCGTTCGGCAAGCGCTTCATCGGCCACGAAAACGCCTATCGGCGCGGGCTGATGGGCCTGGCATATGAAGTGGTGATCAATTCGGACCCCTGCATCTCGTACCTGATGGAGGAAAACTCCGCGACGATGCAGGCGCTGGTGATCGCCCATGCCGCGTTCGGCCACAATCATTTCTTCCGCAACAACCGCCTGTTCCGCGAATGGACGGACCCGTCGGAAATCCTCGGCTACCTGGAATTCGCCCGTGGCTACATCGCGCGATGCGAGGAGCGGCATGGGCTGCGCGCGGTCGAACGCATCCTCGATGCCGCGCACGCCTTGCAGAACCAGGGGGTGCACCGCCATTCCGGCGCACGCAAGCTGGACCTCAAGGCCGAGCAGCAGCGCGCCCGCGACCGCCGCGCCTATGAAGACAGCATGTTCAACGATCTGTGGCGGACCCTCCCGACCGAGGACGCGCCGGGCGCCGACCATCAGGCCGAGGACGCGCTGTCCCGCCGCCGCCTGGGCCTGCCCGAGGAGAACCTGCTCTATTTCCTCGAAAAACACGCCCCCCGCCTGGCATCGTGGGAGCGCGAGATCATCCGCATCGTGCGCATGGTCGCGCAATATTTCTACCCGCAGCCCCAGGTGAAGATGATGAACGAAGGCTGCGCCACCTGGGTGCATGCCTACATCATGCGCCGCCTGCATGAACTCGGCCGGATCGATGACGCCGCCTATCTCGAAGTCATCCATTCCACGTCGAACGTCATTACCCAGCTCGGCTTCGACGCGGGCGGCGGCCCGTCCTTCAATCCCTACGCGCTGGGCTACGCGATGATGACCGACATCGCGCGGATCTGCACCGAACCGACCGCCGAGGACCGGACCTGGTTCCCCGACATAGCGGGCAATGGCGACGCGATCGGCACGTTGCGGCACGCCTGGGCCGAATATCGCGACGAAAGCTTCATCCAGCAATTCCTGTCGCCGAAGACCATTCGCGATTTCCGCATGTTCCGCCTGCGGGACGATACCAGCCAGCCCTATCTGCTGGTCGACGCGATCCATGACGAAGCCGGCTATCGCGACATCCGCCGCAGCGTGGCCCTGACCTACGATCCCGGCACGTTCTATACCGAAATCGAAATCGTCGATGTCGATCTGCTGGGCGACCGTACGCTGGTGCTCGAACATCGCAGCCGCGCCGGCCAACTGCTACAGCCCAACGATGCGCGCCAGACATTGAATTATCTTTCATCCCTATGGGGTTATGGCGTGATTCTGAAGGAAATCGACACCCAGACCGGTGCCGTGCTCACGACCCATACCGCCAATGTGCCCACCTGATTCCGGATCTGGTGCCGGAGTGCCCGGCGATAAACAATCATCCGTAAAAACATAATTTTATGATGCCGTTTTCACTGCCGGCATCATCGGGTTCCGTTGATCGTCCAGGTTAAGAAATTCAAAATAAAAACTTCAAATACAATATACTATAATATTTTTCTGATGTTTTTGGCGAAGTTCCGCCCGGCGAATTTATCTCGTCCGGGAAACGGCTGGTCTTTTCTTCCAAAAATTTGTATCGCAATTCGATCGAGCCCGCGCAGCCATTGCCGGGCGAGATTGCCAGGCAGCGTGGCCAGATAAAGTTGGAAGACAAGGTAGCTGGATGAAAATGATAGCTCTTTCGCCGGCCGGACGGGTTCATGTCGGCTGATCGGCGTCGCGGTACGAATCGGGTCCCGGCCGCCCCCGTTACATCCCCGCGTCCGGGTGGACCATGTCGCAGGATTGCCGCCGCCCTCGCAGTCTCCGGCCTGCTCGGCGCCGCCGCGCCCCATGACGCCGCGCGGGCAGCCGACCCCATCCTGCAGACCGAGGAAAGCGACATCGTCAAGCTGTCGCCCGGCGGCCCGCACCGCGTCCTGATCGAGGACGCCGTCTATCGCCACAACAAGGACGGCCGGGTCTATGTCGTGGACCTCGATACCGGCAGGCTGCTGGGCATGGTCCAGGCGGCCTATAACGCCAATGTCGCGGCCGATCCGGCCGGCCGGTCGTTCTATGTCGCCGAAACGACGTGGGAGCGCGGCAATCGCGGCAAGCGCCACGACATGCTGGTGGCCTACGACCCGCTGACCCTGCTGCCCACGATGGATCTCGACCTGTCCAGCCGGGCGCTGATCACGCCGAAGAAGCCCGATCTGGCGGTCAGCGCGGACGGGCATTACATCTATGTCTATGACACCAGCCCGACCAATTCGGTCCATGTGGTGGACGCTGCGAAGAAGACGGAAATCCAGACCGTCGACGTTCCGGGCTGCGGCCTGATCTTCCCGTGGGGGCCCGCCGGTTTCACGTCGGTCTGCGGCGACGGCTCGCTCGCCAATGTTCAGCTCGACGCGGCGGGCAAGCCCGCTCTGACCCATACGGCGTCCTTCTTCGTCCCGGATCGCGACCCGGTCTACGAACACAGCCCCCAGGTCGCGGCCAGCGGCCATGTCTGGTTCATCAGCTATAGCGGACTGGTCTATGACGCCCGGCTCGGCGCCCAGACCAGCGTCGCCGCCCCGTGGTCCATCCAGGCGGCGGCGGGGCTGAAACCCGCATCCGATGCCCGCGCGCCGTTCGACATCGCCTGGCGTCCCGGCGGCTGGCAGTTGGCTGCCGTACGGGCACGCGATTCGCACCTGTTCATCCTGATGCACAAGGGCACGTTCTGGACCCACAAGGACCCGGGCACCGAATTGTGGGAACTCGACCTGCCGTCCCACAAGCTGGTGCGCCGCATCCGCCTGGCCAAGCCCAGCACGATGGTCGGCGTGACCCAGGATTCGGATTCGCGCATCATGCTGACGGACGAAGCCGGCGACCTGAATGTCCTGAACGGCGCCGACGGCAAGCCCGTCCGCACGATCAAGGCGCTGGGCGACGCCATCATCTTCACGGTGGCGCCCGGGGAATGAGGCGCGACATGACGACGCCCGGCTTCCGCCCGGCCGGCCCGCCATATCCGGCGGCCCGGCAAGAACCTGACATCGCCAGCGTGACGGAGACCCTCGATGGCCAATCCTGACAATGCGGAAACGGGGGCGGACGCGGGGGCCGGCCGCGCCGGCTTCGACCGCGTAACCGAACGCATGACCCGTTTCCTGGCCGGCCGCTCCT
>NZ_JABXXP010000093.1 GCF_013376155.1 Nguyenibacter vanlangensis | reverse complement strand
CCCGTCGCGGCGCCCGGCCTGGCGGTGCGGCCCTTCGCCACCGGGCTGGACCATCCGCGGTGGCTGTACAAGCTGCCGAACGGCGATATCCTGGTCGCGGAAACCAACTCGCCCGGTACCGATATCCGCACGCTGAAGAACCGCATCGCACGGTTCGTCATGGGGGCGGTCGGCGCGGGCGAGAAAAGCCCGAACCGCATCGTCCTGCTGCGCGACACCGACGGCGACGGCGTCGCGGACCAGCGCAGCGTGTTCCTGGACCATCTCTATTCGCCGTTCGGCATGGCCCTGGTCGGCGATGCGCTCTATGTCGCCGATGCCGACGCGCTGATGCGCTTCACCTATCATCCGGGGGCGATGCATATCGACGGTCCGGGAACGAAGGTGGCGGACCTGCCGGCGGGCTATAACCATCACTGGACCAAGAACGTGCTGGCCAGCCCGGATGGCCGTACGCTGTATGTCACGGTCGGCTCCAACAGCAATGTCGCCGACAACGGCATGGCGATGGAAGAGGGGCGCGCGCGCATCGACCGGTTCGACATCGCCACCGGTGCGCTGCGCCCCTTCGCCACCGGGCTGCGCAACCCCAACGGCCTGGCGTGGGAGCCGCAGACCGGTGCCCTGTGGACGGCGGTGAACGAACGGGACGAGATCGGCAGCGACCTGGTCCCCGACTATGTCACCTCGGTGAAGGAGGGGGCGTTCTATGGCTGGCCCTACAGCTATTACGGGCAGCATGTCGATGTGCGCGTCCGGCCGCAGCGGCCCGACCTGGTCGCCAGGGCGATCGCGCCCGATTATGCGCTGGGACCGCACACGGCGTCGCTGGGCATCGTGTTCTCGCAGGCCAGTTCGCTGCCCGAATCCTGGCGCAGCGGCCTGTTCGTCGCGCAGCACGGATCGTGGAACCGCGCGCCCAAGAGCGGGTACAAGGTGCTGTACGTGCCCTTCGCCGATGGCCATCCCGCCGGACCGCCGCGCGACGCGCTGACCGGCTTCCTGACGCCCGACACCGACCATGTCCATGGCCGGCCGGTGGGGCTGGCGCTGGACGGCCAGGGGGCGCTGCTGGTGGCCGACGACGTGGGTAACGTCGTCTGGCGGGTGACCGGCGCGCCGCATCGCTGAAGCTTTTTGACGCAAATGCCTGTATAAGGGCTGGCGATAATCGCTGCGGCTGGAAGATGATGCGTGAACGGACGATTGGCCCCCTGCTGGCAGCCGGCGTGGTCGGACTTGCGGTGTTCGCCGCCGCCATGTTCGGCGTCCTGACGCGCCCGTTCGGATTGCTGGCGGAAAGCTGGCCGGCCAATGCGCTGCTGCTGGGGTTGTTCATCGCCTTTCCCACCCTTGCCCGTCCCGGAAGCTGGCTGGCGGCGGTGGCGGCCTATCTGCTGGCGGACGGCCTGGCCGGGGACACGCTG
Organism: Nguyenibacter vanlangensis; assembly: GCF_013376155.1. Classification (GTDB taxonomy): domain Bacteria; phylum Pseudomonadota; class Alphaproteobacteria; order Acetobacterales; family Acetobacteraceae; genus Gluconacetobacter; species Gluconacetobacter vanlangensis. The sequence continues at coordinate 6,530 of NZ_JABXXP010000093.1, read as the reverse complement.
CTGGTCAATGTCTGGCTGACGGCCGCCAATATGGCGGGGGTCGCCACCGGGTACGTCCTGTACCGCGCCATGGGGGCGGAACGCCGGCGCATGGACCAGGCATCGGCCATGCTATACCTGTTCGTGGTCTGCGCCTGCGCGGCGGGCGCCGCGGCGCTGGTCGGGTCGGGCCTGTCCACCATGATGTTCAACCGGCCGGCCTGGGCCGGTTTCGCCGTCTGGTTCAGCACGGAATGCAACCGCTATGTCATCCTGCTGACGGTCTGCCTGGCCGGGCAGAGATGGCTGGGCGAGCGCAGGCGGCTGTCCTGGACGCCCGGATGGCGCCATGTCCGGCATGTGGGGCCGCTGCTGACATTGGCGCTGTCGGTCGGGCTGATGGTCCTGCTGGGCGGTCCGGGCGCCATCGCCTTTCCGGTGCCGGCCCTGCTGTGGTGCGCGCTGGCCTATCCGATCTTTCCCATGAGCCTGGTCGTGGTGGCGTTCAACACGGCGATCACCACCCTGCAGGTCGAGGGATTGATCGTCATTCCGCACGTCTACAGCCATACCCTGGTCACGACGTCGTTCCGCCTGGGGCTGACGCTGATGGTGCTGGGGCCGCTGACGGTATCGACGATCATGGAGCGGCAGCGGCAATTGATCGCGCAACTGCATCGCGCCGTCGCGTGGGACAGCCTGACCAGCGCGCTGGCCCGGCGGACCTACCTGGAACTGAGCGAGGAGGCGCTGCTGCGTCCGATATCCGCGTCATTCAAGGGGGTCGCGGTGATGATGCTCGATCTCGACCTGTTCAAGCAGATCAATGACGGGATGGGACATTTCGCCGGCGACGTGGTGCTGGTCGAGGTCACCCGCGCGATCGCCGGCGAATTGCGCCACACCGACCTGTTCGGGCGGATGGGCGGCGAGGAATTCGCCATCACCCTGTTCGATATCGCTCCGCAGGACGCGCGCAGCCTGGCCGAGCGGCTGCGCCACCGGGTCGAAACGCTCGAGATCACGACCGATGGCGGTGCTGCGATCTTCGTCACCATCAGCATCGGCATGGTGCACGCATCCGGCCACGGGCTGACGGGCCTGCGTCCGCTGCTTGCCGCGGCCGACGCCGCGTTGTACCTGGCAAAGGCCGGCGGCCGCAACAAGGTCGTGATGTTCGACGCCGAAAGCAACAGCGAGGCGGATGTCTGCGCATAGACGATGTGCGGCGCATGATGCCGTCCGTCCGCCATGGAAGGAGACTCTGTCATGACCTGGACACCCAATCCCGAACGCTATCGATCCGCGACCTTCCGCCGCTGCGGCCGGTCGGGGCTGGATCTGCCGCCGATCTCGCTGGGGCTTTGGCATAATTTCGGCGGTATCGACGTCTTCGAGACCGGACGCGCGGTGATTCGCCGGGCCTTCGACCGGGGCGTGACGCATTTCGACCTGGCCAATAATTACGGCCCGCCCTACGGCTCGGCCGAGGAGAATTTCGGCACGATCCTCAGGAAGGATTTCACGGCGCATCGCGACGAGATGATCATTTCGTCCAAGGCCGGCTGGGACATGTGGCCCGGTCCCTACGGTGCCGGCGGATCGCGCAAATACCTGCTGGCCTCGCTCGACCAGAGCCTGCGCCGCATGGGCCTGGATTATGTCGACATCTTCTATTCCCACCGTCCCACGCCCGACGTGCCGCTGGAAGAGACGATGGGCGCGCTGGTGCAGATGCATCGCCAGGGCAAGGCGCTCTATGTCGGCATTTCCTCCTATGGACCCGAACGGACCCGCCAGGCGGCCGAGATCCTGCGGGCCGAAGGCGTCCCGCTGCTGATCCACCAGCCGTCGTACTCGATGCTGAACCGTTGGGTCGAGACCGCATTGCTGGACACGCTGGCCGAGCTGGGGGTGGGCTGCATCGCCTTCTCGCCGCTGGCGCAAGGGTTGCTGACGAACAAATATCTGAACGGCGTGCCGGCCGATTCCCGCGCGGCGGCGGGCGATTCCTTTACCGCCGCAATGCTGACCGAGGGCAATCTGGCCCATGTCCGCGCGCTGAACGACATTGCGCGCGCGCGGGGGCAGAGCCTGGCGCAGATGGCCATCGCCTGGGTGCTGCGCGATCCGCGCGTGACGTCGGCGCTGATCGGCGCGCGCAACGTCGCGCAACTGGATGACTCGGTGGACGCGCTGAACGGGCTGGCATTCAGCGATGCGGAACTGACCCTGATCGATCGCTATGCGCACGAGGGCGGGATCGATCTGTGGCGCGATCTGGGGTGACGGGAGTGGGTCACCTGCGCCCAAACGTACTATAGAGAAAAACGTGGAAAGAAAATCGAGGTAAAATTTCGTCGGCGGTCCGCAACTTTGGCCGCCGCGGAATGTTGCTCTTGCGGTCGGACGTTAACGATCGGTGAGCGAAAAATTAACATCCGGTGTGCCGGATGTCGGAAAATCGGTCATCGGACGCGGGCGGCCGGCCGGACACAGAATTACGTCAAAAAACCTAGCTTATTATTGTCATGGACATCCTTATCCGACCGCTGATCCTGCCCGGTCGGATGACGCTCTGGCCTGCGGTGCCGGCGACGGCCTTGCCGACGATGCGCTGTTCGGATTTGCCGGACATCGTACGTCGCGGGTGGCGAAGGGCGCTTTTTATCGCGTCGAATCCCTGAAGACGCAAGAAAATATAAAGAACAATATAAATTGAAGAATTTCCGGATTATTTCAAAAATTAAAAAGATATTTCATAATATATATTGAGGCGAGAAATGGATACGTCGGCGGCGCTGATTCATGAAACGCGATATCCGTTGGTTGTTGATCTCGACGGCACGTTGATTGCCTCGGATCTGTTGATCGAATCCTTTTTCAGTTGCGTCGGGCGAGAGATCAGCTCCCTGCCCGCGCTGTTCTCGTCGCTGTGGCGCGGCAAGGCGCAGTTGAAACAGGACCTGGCGGGGCGTGTCGAGATCGATCCCGCGACCCTGCCATATCAGGACGCGGTGCTGGCGGTGATCGACGAAGCCCGCGCCGCCGGGCGTCCGGTCTATCTGGCGACCGCGAGCAATGCGCGCTATGCCGACGCGGTATCCGGCCATCTTGGCGGTTTCTCGGGCGTTTTTGCCAGCGACACCCAGACCAATCTCAGCGGCGCCAACAAGGCACGGGCGCTGATCGAGGCTTTCGGCGAGCAGGGTTTCGATTATGTCGGAAATCACCGGCAGGACCTTGAAATCTGGCGCCATGCGCGCCGCAGGCTGGCAATCGGGCTGGACGGCGCCTCGCTGCGCAGGCTGAAATCGTCCGATAACGTCACGGTTCTGGAAAAGCCGGGACAATCCCTGAAAACATGGATGCGTGCCCTGCGGGTACACCAATATGCCAAGAATGTGCTGGTCTTTCTGCCCGTCCTGGCGGCCCATGCGTTCGGCGTGCCGGGCTTGCTGCAAAGCATCGCCGCGTTCCTGGCCTTCTGCGTGACGGCCTCGGCGATCTATCTGGTCAATGACCTGGTCGATCTGGACGACGACCGGCATCACCCGTCGAAAAGACATCGTCCGCTGGCGAGCGGCCGCCTGTCGATTCATGCGGCACTTGCGGCCATTCCCGTGCTCGCGCTGTGCGCGGTCGCCCTGTGCATGATGCTGCCGGCGCTCTTTTCGGCCACGCTGCTTGGCTATGTCGTCCTGACCACCTGTTATTCCTTCTGGCTGAAACGCAAGCAGTTGGGCGATGTCGTGGGGCTGGGATTGCTCTACACCGCCCGGCTGGTCGGCGGTGCGGCGGCGACCGGCATCGTCCTGTCCGAATGGATCCTGGCATTCTCGCTGTTCGTCTTCACGTCTCTTGCGATCGTCAAGCGTTATACCGAATTGCTGGTGCGGCTGGACAAGAACCTGCCGGAATCCAGCAGCCGGGCATATCGCAAGGACGATCTGGGGGTCCTGGCGTCGCTGGCGGCGGCATGCGGCTGCAATGCGGTCACGGTGTTTTCGCTGTATATCGCATCGGATTCCGTAAGGGCGATGTATCGTCGCCCCGACGTTTTGTGGCTGCTGCCGCCGATCCTGCTGTTTCTGCTGGCGCGGGCGCTGATGGTCGCGCACCGGCGCCACATGCATGACGACCCGGTCATCTGGGCGTTGCGCGACCGCACCAGTCGGATCGCCATGATCTTCGCCGGGCTGATCGTCCTGGCTGCCGTATGATCCGCTGAAACCGTGGAACTATCCGTGATCGTCCGCGACATCATGCCCGTCGCCCCGTACGGTGGCGACGGCCGAGGCGACCAGGCGGCCGAAATTCCGGATGCCGAAGAACGGTGCGTCGGACCGGCTGAGCCAGACGACGACCAGCCGCCGCGACGGCACGATGGCGATGAACTGGCCCATCTTGCCCATGGCATAATAGGTGTCGTCGGGTACGCCGGCCATGATGGGCATGCCGACGGGCGGCGCGGCCGCCGGGGCGTGGCGGTTGGTCCACCATCCGGCGCCATAGTTGGCATTCAGGGTCGGCGTGGCGGAAAATCGCGCCCATCCGGCGGGCAGGATGCGCTTGCCGTCCACGATGCCGTCATTCAGGTACAGCGTACCGAACCGCGCCCAGTCCCGTGCCGAGGCCAGGACGCCGCTGGCGCCGATCGGCGTGCCGGTCGCATCCATTTCCAGGGTCGCGTGGCGCATTCCCACCGGCAGGAACAATTCCCGAAACGCGAAATCCTGGACGGACGCGCCGCTGCCCCCTGCGGCATCGCGCACGATGCGGGCCAGGATATGCGTCGTGGCACTGCTATAGGCCCAGCGCGTGCCCGGGGCCGAGACCAGCCCGGCCTGAATGTCGCCGGGGAAGGGGTCGGGAATGGCGAACATGTTCTGGATGCGCGGTCGCAGCAGATCCGTCCATCCGGCGGCTTCGTCCAGGTTCAGCCCACTGTCCATGCGCATCAGATTCTCGATCGTGATGGCGTGGCGCGGATCGTCGGGGCCATGCCAGGCAGGAATGGGCGCCGTATCCGCGACCGAGATCGCCCCGTCGCGAACCAGGATGCCGACCAGCGCATTCATGACGGACTTGGCGACCGAGAAACTGAAGACCGGGGTGTCGACGCCATATCCCGGTGCGTAGCGTTCCGCGATGATCCGCCCGTCATGCATGATGACGACCGCCTTGACCGGGTGACGGGCCGGCTGCGCGGAGGCGGCGAAGCTGGCATCCAGTGCCGCGTGCAGGGCCGGGATTGCCGTCTCGACCGGCGCGCTCTCTTCGGGATGGTCGGTCAGGACGCCGGGGAGGCGGACCGGCGCCAGGGACTCCCCCGGATAGACCAGGGTGCAGCCGATTCCGGGGCGATAGATCGCACGGCTGGAAAAGGCGCCGAGAATACTGGCACGGACGGTCTGATGAGCGTGGTCGACGTCGTAGCGCATCGCCTTGTCGATCCGTCCCATCAATCCGCCGGGCGTGCGGCGCTCGGCAATGGTCTCCCGCGGATCGACAAGGCTGACGAATGTCTCGCTGCAAATGTCATGTGCCATGCCGCCCGTCAGGATGCGCAGCGCCCGGTCGGGACGGGTCCATAATGCAGCGGACGCCAGTGCCGTGCCGCAAAGAACGATGGAAACGGCGGCAAGGTTCTTTTTCTTCATGATCGGATCCCTGGCGTGTGCGCGGCGCGTGGGGCCGTTCGGCCGATGCCCGCGTAAACAAGGCGCGGACAGCGGCCGGGTTGCACGGCAGCGGCTCTCGCGCGGCCAGGCCGATGCCGGGGCGGATGAAACTTTCCGTGCGGGAACGGGTTGGCGCTGTGGATTGTCGCGGGATGACCGCGAAGGCGGCCCCGCGTCTTTGGTTTTTGCGATCGCACGAATCGGATCGAGGTGAAAATGGAAGCGAGCATCGACACGATCACGGCGATCCCGCATGAACGATATGCCTTGCGGCATTATGCATCGTTCGCGATCGTTTCGTTCGGCGCGCTCTTGTCGCTGGCGATATCCGGATATGCCGGCGGACAGGAAAACAACCTCTATCATTTTCCGATTCTGGCCCGCCTGTATGACGAGCCGCAATTCGCCGACGATCCGTTCGTGCAGACCCTGCGCTTCTACGCGTCGGGATTCTGGCAGATGCTGGCCGGACGGGTGCGGGGCGAGGACGTCTATGCGCTGCTCTTCGTCCTGCAGATCTTCTCGCGGCTGGTGCTGTTCGCCGGCATGCTGGCCTGGGCGGCGTTGCTGGGGATCGAATCCCGGGGCAGGCAGCTCCTGTTCGTGACGCTGATCGCCCTGTCCACGATCCTGCGCGGCTACTCCAAGGCGGGCGACGGCGGACTGCTGATCGATTATTTCACGCATTCCGAACTGGCGAACGGCACGATGCTGCTGTCGCTGGCCTGGGCCGCGCGCCGCCGCGTCGCCGCCGCGTTCGCCATGAACGGTGTGACGTTCTTCATCAATGCGTTCGTGGCGGTCTGGACGGCGGCGCCGCTGGCCGTCATCCTCTGGGTCCAGTGGCGCCGGGGGATGTGGGCCGCG
>NZ_JABXXP010000092.1 GCF_013376155.1 Nguyenibacter vanlangensis | reverse complement strand
TGTTCGCGTCGGGCAATACCAGTCCATGCCACCATTCACTCCATCTCTTCGCAAAGACGGATGAATCACAACTGGCTGGTATTGTTCAAAAACTTTCGGATCGGGCTCTTAGCCCCTTCGCATTATCGGCACGCGCGGTTTCCGCACACCATCATACCAAAGTCTAATATTCCGACTCCCGCTGGATAGGCACATTGGCTGCGGATCATCGCGATCATAGGCTCTAAGCGCTGTAACGATCGTCGTCCAGTTCAGCTCGCCACACCAACCTTGAAAATCGGAAACGGCAGATGATTACCAGATATTATCGGGGTACATTTAGCGCAATAGCTGCGATCACTATCTGCGTTGGAACGCTAGCGGCGTGCGAGACCACTAAACAGGTTGTCTCCGACAAAGAGGACCATTTGGCTGCCGCAGGCTTTCTGTTCAAGCCCGCCAATACCCCGGATCGTCAAGCCATGCTCAATCGTCTACCGGCTCATAAATTCCTCCGGCGCGTCCGCGGTGACATCGTGTCCTATGTGTATGCCGATCCAACGGTTTGCGACTGTCTGTATGTCGGCGACCAGACAGCATACGGACAATATCAGGCTTATAGGCAAAGTCAGGAACTGGCTGATCAAGCACAAGCGACTGCAGACGAGTACTCTGACCCGGCCTGGAACTGGGGAGCTTGGGGGACGTGGGGACGCTGGGATCCGGGCTTGGGTTTCGGCCCCCGATTCGGATGGTAACCTCCGCGACGCCTGATTCGCTCGGAAATGGGGTCGGGGGTCAACGTTGAAAATCTGTCGCTGGACGGTGCGATGGTAGCGATGGCGTGTGATTTCGCAGCCGCGATGTCGGAGGATGAATGTACCGGACCATTGAGGCACGCTCGTTCGTAGGCAGCAGCCGACCCATTCTAGCACGGAGGGCGTCGGACACATCGGATTAGGGTTCGCAGTTCACAAGCGCTGCCTTCGCGGGCGTGCCATACAAGGCGGCCCCCGGGTCGCCATGCGCGGCCGGGTCCACTGAACGGGCCATGCCTTGATCGAGCGCTTGTGACGATCGTTAAAGCGCGGGGGCGTCTACCTGAAGGACCTACGCCGACAGGGCATGGAAGCGATGCCGAGCCAAGCCATGCTTGTGGCGCTGATGGCCAACGCCGACGAGTCACTCACATACTCGGGGCCCATCGGCGCAGTGGCGCTCTGGTGGTCGCCGAAAGAGAGGATAAACCCGACCTGAATCTTCCGACCTAGCATGGAGCCACGTCGCTCCTCAGGGCGGGGGTCCACTTCACGGCATTCGGATCGCAGAAGCGGCAGTCATTTCGCGCGGCATTTACCGCGCTGGTGACCTTGCCGCCAACCAGGGAAAAGGAATTCATGACTGACGAAGCGAAATGTCCATTTTCGGAGAACTCGCCCAGAAAATCCACACGCGGCACCCAGAATCAGGACTGGTGGCCGAACCAGTTGCGTGTCGATCTGCTGAGCCAGCACTCGTCTAAGTCCGATCCGCTGGGCCAGACGTTCAACTATCGCAAGGAGTTTGCGAAGCTGGACTACGCTGCGCTGAAGAACGACTTGCGCAAGCTCATGACGGACTCCCAGGACTGGTGGCCCGCCGACTTCGGCCATTACGGCCCGCAGTTCATCCGTATGGCCTGGCACGCCGCCGGCACCTACCGCCTGAGCGATGGCCGCGGCGGCGGCGGCCGGGGGCAGCAGCGATTCGCCCCGCTTAATAGCTGGCCAGACAACGTCAATATCGACAAGTCGCGCCGACTGCTGTGGCCAATCAAGCAAAAATACGGACAACAAATTTCCTGGGCCGATCTTCTGATCCTGACCGGCAATGTTGCGCTGGAAACCATGGGTTTCCGCACGTTCGGCTTCGCCGCCGGCCGCGAGGACACTTGGGAGCCGGATCAAGACGTGAATTGGGGTTCCGAGACCGCGTGGCTGACCTACCGGCCCCTCGAACATTTTGAAAAGCCCCTCAGCGCCACCGAGATGGGCCTCATCTACGTCAATCCAGAAGGTCCGAACGCCAACGGCGACCCGATTTCCGCTGCGGCATTCATTCGTGAAACGTTCAAGCGCATGGCGATGAATGACGTGGAAACTGTCGCGCTGATCGCTGGCGGCCACACCTTCGGCAAAACCCATGGGGCGGCGGCGGAATCCCACAAGGGTCCTGAACCCGAGGCCGCACCTCTCGAGGCCCAAGGTCTGGGCTGGATCAGCGACTACGGCACGGGACACGGCGCGGATTCCATCGGCAGCGGCCTCGAAGTGACCTGGACACAGACCCCAGCGCAATGGAGCAACTATTTCTTCGAGAACCTGTTCGAGTACGAGTGGGTGCAAACGCGCAGCCCGGCAGGCGCCATCCAGTGGGAGGCCAAAGATGCCGAAGCGATCATTCCCGATGCGCACGACGCGTCGAAGAAACGCAAGCCGACCATGCTGACCACCGATCTGTCGCTGCGCTTCGACCCGACCTACGAGAGGATCTCACGCCGCTTCCAGGAGAATCCGCAGGCCTTCGCCGAGGCCTTCGCCCGCGCCTGGTTCAAACTGACGCATCGCGATCTCGGTCCTCGCGCGCGCTATCTGGGGCCGGAAGTGCCCAAGGAAGAACTGATCTGGCAGGATCCGGTGCCCGCAGCCGATCACCCGCTGATCGATTCCGCCGATATCTCGACGCTCAAGGCCAAGGTCCTGGATAGCGGCCTGACGGTTTCCGAACTCGTCGGTACAGCCTGGGCCGCTGCGTCGACCTTCCGCGGCGGGGACAAGCGCGGCGGCGCAAACGGCGCGCGCATCCGGCTTGCACCGCAGAAGGACTGGGCGGCCAACCGGCCCGAACAGCTGGCGCGTGTGCTCAAACTGCTGAAAGACATCCAGATGGCGTTCAACCAGGAAGCTCACGGGGGCAAAAGGGTTTCGCTCGCCGATCTGATCGTGCTGGCTGGAAACGCCGGCATTGAGCAGGCGGCGAAAGCTGCCGGCCATGACGTAACGGCGCCCTTCATCCCAGGCCGTACCGATGCCTCTCAGGCTCAGACCGATGTGGGCTCGTTCGCCAGTCTGGAGCCAGTTGCGGACGGTTTCCGCAATTACCTGAAGGCCGGTTCCGCCGTGCCCGCCGAGGTGCTGCTGATCGATCACGCACAGAAACTGACCCTAACCGCTCCCGAACTGACTGTCTTGATCGGTGGCCTGCGAGCGATCAACATCAACTCCGATGGCTCGACCCGCGGTGTTCTCACGAATCAGCCCGGCTCGTTGACCAACGAGTTCTTCGTGCATCTGCTGGATATGAACACGCAGTGGAAGGCAGTTTCCGACGCCAAGGATGTGTTCGAAGGCACTGACCGCAAGACCGGCAGGCTCAAATGGTTGGGCACCCGCTTCGACCTCGTCTTCGGCTCGAATTCGGTGCTGCGCGCTCTGGCCGAGGTCTACGCTAGTGCGGATGCGAAGACGAAGTTCGTGAACGACTTCGTCGCGGCCTGGACCAAGGTGATGACCTTGGACCGCTTCGACCTAACATGATGCACCAACCAGCGGCGCCCCGGCACCGCTGGTTGGTTGTATTCCGTCAGTGTGTCCATCGCGGCCCGACAACTCAACTGTGACAGCTCACGTGAAGTGGTCACCATCCCATCCCGAGGACCAGGGGCGGCCGAATCTAAGTTGGACGATCTGGCTCTGTAGATCCTTTCTGCTCAGGCGACCAGCAGGTCGGCCTGCTAATGTTGTGCCTGTTGTCAGGCGAAGTGAGAAAGTGACCCCCTGTCGCAATGAGGAACTGACCCCCCTTCGTTTTTGAAAGGGGCACCGATGACGGAAGAAAAGAGCATGATTTCCGCATTGTCTGGAACGATGCGGGGAACGGGGATGCTGCAACCCGAGGAGGTTGCCGCGATGATGCGGCTGCACGGGCTTGGCTGGGGAGCCAAGCGGCTGGCGCGGGAGTTTGGCTGTTCGCGGAACACGGCGCGACGATATGTCCGTGCTGGCGGGGCGATCGCGTATCGGCAGCCTGAGCGGCGGTCGGCGTTCGATGGTCTGGACGATTGGCTTCGGGAGCGGTTCTTCCGGCACGACGGCAATGCCGACGTGATCCGCCAGGAACTGGCGAGCGAGCATGGGATCGTCATTGGGCTTCGCTCGGTCGAGTTGAAGGTCCGGCCGTGGCGGCGGGAGTTATTGGCCCGGAAGCGGGCGACGGTTCGCTTCGAGACGCCGCCTGGGCGGCAGTTGCAGATCGATTTCGGCGAGACGCGGGTGTGGATCGGCGATGAGCGGCTGCGGGTGTATCTGTTCGTGGCGACGCTCGGCTATTCGCGCCGCCTGCATATCCGCGCGTCGCTGAGGCAGGGACAGGCGGACTGGTTCGCGGGCATGGAGGGCGCATTCCTGCGGTTCGGCGGGGTTCCGGCGGAGATCCTGCTCGATAATGCCAAAGCCCTGGTCGAGCATCACGACGCGACGACGCGGGAGGTCCGTTTCAACGGGCGGCTGCATGCCTTTGCGCGGTATTGGGGCTTTGCGCCGCGTGCCTGTGCGCCGTATCGCGCCCGGACCAAGGGCAAGGACGAGCGCGGGGTCGGCTACGTCAAGAAGAACGCGGTCGCGGGACGGCGTTTCGCGAACTGGGCGATGTTCGAGGCGCATCTTGACCAATGGACGCGCGAGATTGCCGACCGGCGCGTGCATGGCACGACGGGCGTTGCACCGTCGGAGCGTTTCGCCGGCGAGGCCGAGGCCCTGCGCCCGCTCGGTGGACGCGCGCCGTTCGGCCAGTTGCGCGATCTGGTGCGCAAGGTTCAGGCCGATTGCGCGATCGACCTGGACACCAACAGCTACTCCGTGCCGTGGCGGCTGATCGGCGAGAGCGTCCAGATTGTGGTACTGGGCGGGCGCGTCGTCGTGCGTCATGCCGGGCAGGTCGTGGCGGATCATCCGCTTTGCGCGGGACGCCGGCAGCGGATCGTCGATCGCTCCCATCTCGCCGGCGTGGTCGGCGGACCGGCCGCGAACGGCCCATCACTTGCCGGGCTACCGACCCCGTTGCCCGACCTGCTCCGGCCGCTGGCCGAATATGAGGCTGTCGCGGGAGGGGCCTGGTGATGGCGGGCGTGGACCATGAGGCATTGGTCGGGATGCTGGACCGGCTCAAGCTGACGGCGATCCGCGACCAGCTGGACACGCTGCTCGACGAGGCGGCGCGCTCGGACATGACGTTACGCGAGGCACTGGCATTCCTGGTCGGGCGCGAGATCGCGCGACGCGACGAGCGCCGCATCGCCATGGCGAGCAAGATGGCGCAGTTCCCGTTCGTGCGGGAACTCGACGGCTTTGAGTTCGACGCCCAGCCGTCCCTCGATCCCCGGCAGGTCCGCGATCTGGCCGAGTGCCGCTGGGTCGCGCACGGCGATACGATCCTGCTGCTGGGGCCGCCGGGAACGGGGAAGACGCATCTGGCCGTGGCGCTCGGGCGCGAGGCGATCCGGCGAAACTACAGCGTGCAGTTCGTCACCGCCGCGACATTGGTCGCCATGCTGGCCAAGGCGCATGCGGACGGCGCGCTGGACAAGCAACTGGCGCTCCTATCGCGACCGAAGCTGCTGATCATCGACGAACTGGGCTATCTGCCGTTCGAAGCCAACGCCGCGCATCTGTTTTTCCAGCTCGTCTCAAGGCGCTACGAGCGCGGCTCGATCCTGCTGACCTCCAATCGCTCGGTCGGAGAATGGGGCGAGGTCTTCGGCGACCCGGTGGTGGCCACCGCCATCCTGGACCGCCTGCTGCACCATTCCACCGTGATCACCATCCGCGGCGACAGCTACCGTCTGCGGGAGAAACGACGCTCCGGCCTTCTGCAGAAGGCCGGAGCGTCCATCAGAGAAGCCGAGACAACCACATCATGACGGGGTCAGTTCCTCGCTTCGCCAAAGGGGCGCATTGCCTCACGCTGAATGTTACCGATAGGGTTTGCGTTCCGGGCTGGTGATGACGTCGATTGTCGTTCTGGCCGGGAGGCGAAGAATGGCGAGGCGGATCAGCATGGCGACGCGGGTCGAACTGGTATCGGCGATCAGGGATCGTTACCGATCATGCGGCGGGTCCGAAAAGACGCCTGTTCTCGACGAGTTCGTGGCGGTAACGGGCTATCATCGCAAGCACGCGATTCGGCTCCTTCGCAAAGACGAGGAGCCTCCCCGCCTTGGGAAGCGGACTGCGACACGCTATGGGGACGACGTCCGCGACGCCCTGGTAGCCGTGTGGGAGGTTTCCGACCGTTTATGCTCCAGGCGGCTCAGGGCGATGATCCCCGTGCTTCTGCCAGCGCTGGAACGGCATGGCCGTCTCAGCCTGGACGCCGATTTGCGCGAAAAGTTGCTGACTGTCAGCACGGCGACGATGGACCGCCTTCTCTCGCCGGTTCGCATTGTGGCGTGCGGGGGCCAAAGGCGGCGTGCCGGGCTGAGTTCGGCGGTTCGACGCTCGGTCCCGGTGCGCACGTTCGGTGACTGGCACGATCCGCCGCCCGGCTATGTCGAGGTGGACTTCGTGGCTCATTCGGGTCCGTCGTCGACGGGGAGCTTCGTGCAGACTCTGGTGCTGACCGACACCGCGACCGGCTGGACCGAGTGCATTGCGGTGCTGATGCGGGAAAGCAGCCTGGTGATCGCCGCTCTCGACCGGGCGCGTCAGCTGTTTCCATTTGATCTGCTCGGTGTCGATTTCGACAATGACAGCGCCTTCATGAATGATCTCGTGGTTCCGTGGTGCCGCAACCAGGGACTGGTCGTCACCCGCGCCCGCGCCTACCGGAAGAATGACCAGGCCTGGGTTGAGCAGAAGAACGGCGCCATCGTCAGGCGGCTCGTCGGGTATGGCCGACTGGTCGGCGCGGAATCGGCAGCGGCCCTGGCCGGGCTCTACGAGTCTGCGCGGCTTCATGGCAATCTGTTCCAGCCGTCGTTCAAGCTGCGTGAGAAGACGCGGACCGGCGCGCGGGTTATCAAGCGCTATCATCCGCCCCTGCCGCCGGCAGCGCGTGTTCTGGCTCATCCGGATGTCACCCCGACCGACAAGGGAAAAATCGAGGCGATGCTGGCCTCGGCCGATCCTGTGCTTCTGTTCGCGGAGATTCGGGCGGCGCAGGAGGAGTTGGGCCGGCGTGTCGACCGCCGGGGCCTGGGCGTGCAACCGGCAGAGTCCGATGCTATCGACCTTCAACGCTTTTCTGAAAGTCTGAAGACGGCCTGGCAGGCGGGCGAAACCCGTCCGACGCACCGTCGCCCTTACCGGCGTCAGAAGCCCATTCCGCGACGGCCGAGTATGTTCGATCCTCACGAAGCGCAGATCCGGGCGTGGCTTGAGGCGGAGCCGGCGCTGCCCGCGACGGAGGCGCTACGCCGTCTCCATGAGATCGATCCCGGGCATTTCGGAGACAGGCAGCTCCGGATCGTTCAAATCACTCTCAAGGCGTGGCGTCCCCAGGCCGCCGAACAGTTCATCCTCGGTCGGCACTGGAAAGAGGCGTCACCGGGATATCCTCCCGCCGCGGCGGGAGGATATCCCGGCTCCCTTTCCGTCGACGATCCTCGGTAACATTTTCAGATGAGGCAACACGAGGGGTCAGTTCTTCAATTCGTTTGACACCAAGGTGGTCTCGACTGCCACTATGGCCAAGCCAGCATCCACTTTACCTGGGCCGGCCACGACGAAATGAACGAAGCCTCCGGCGACGGAGATGTCCAACTCGAGGAAGACGGCACCCTCACCGGCGATATCCGATTCCATCTCGGCGACGAATCATCATTCACGGCGCGACGTTGGTAGTTTTTCCGCAGCCTGTTATACCAACGGTTATAGACACAGACTTGTGTGAGCCCATTTTCTGAGTCCGATGGATCGGATGGTTTCCGGGAGGGCGGCGAGATTGTTCCAGGCGGAACAGGCGGCGTCGA
>NZ_JABXXP010000091.1 GCF_013376155.1 Nguyenibacter vanlangensis | reverse complement strand
GACGGCGACGCGCTGGCCACCGACATGCGCGGCGCGCGCCAGGCCGGCATCGATGGCTGCTGGGTCCTGGGCGGTATCCACCAGGAAATGATCGGCAACGACCTGGCCCTCGCCAGGGCCGAGGCCGCAGCCGCCGGCCTCTCCCCCGTCGCAACGGTCCCCTCCTTCCGCTGGGAGGCCGGGAACGGCGCCTGAAGCACTTGGCAAAACCGCGCAGAACGTGCCGCCAGGGTTTTACCCGGCTTTTCCTCCCATAGACTGTGCGGAAACGCGGGCTGGCGAGCGAGAGCGGAACGCAGTGGAGCGCCCGGCGTGGGTTTGCGAGCACCGGAGCGGAGCGGCCTTGTGGGCCGTGGGTACTGGAGCGAAGCAAAACCGCGCAGAACGTGCCACCAGGATTTTACCCGGCTTTTCCTCCCAGAGACTGTGCCGAAACGCGGGCTGGTGAGCGAGAGCGGAACGCAGTGGAGCGCCCGGCGTGGGTTTGCGAGCATCGGGGCGGAGCGGCCTTGTGGGCCGTGGGCACTGGAGCGCAGCAAAACCGCGCAGAACGTGTCGCCAGGGTTTTACCCGGCTTTTCCTCTCAGAGACTGTGCGGAAACGCGGGCTGGCGAGCGAGAGCGGAACGCAGTGGAGCGCCCGGCGTGTGTTTCCGAGCATCGGAGCGGAGCGGCCTTGTGGGCCGTGAGCACCGAAGCGCAGGAAACGCGCGTCGGATCGCCGCCAGCCCGCGTTTCCGCGCAGTCTCTCAGGCGTGGCCGGTGGCGGCGGTTAGCTGCATCGGATCCAGATTGATCGCGGCCAGCGCCTGGCGCCATTTCAGGCTGTGGCCGCCGCCGAACAGGATGGCGTCGCTGGCCGGTGCAGGCAACCAGGCATTGCGGTGGATGATCTCGTCTTCCAACTGATCGTCCTGCCAGCTCGCATGGCCCAGGGCCAGCAGCGCCCGGCGCGGTCCGGCGCCGTCGGCGATGTCCTTCAGCACATCCTGGCTGGCGGTCAGAGTCGTCCCGTCATCGACCGGCAGGCTACCCGCGCCCGTCCAGTCCGATGAATGCAGGACGAAGCCGCGCGCCTCATCCACCGGCCCTCCGGCACACAGATCGATCCGCCGGCGCGGCGGCACCGGGTCGATACCCAATTGCGCCAGCACGTCATCCAGGCCCGGCTGCGACAGGCGACGATTGACCACCAGCCCCATCGCGCCGCGCCCCGGCGAATGCGCGCACAGAAAGATGACGCTGCGGGCGAACGGACCCTCGGCCAGGGCCGGGCTCGCCACCAGCAGCGATCCGGCCAGCGATGGGCTGGCCTCGGACGGGACGGCTGTGCATGACGCGGCTGTCTCGGCGGTCGATCTCGGCGGGAATGGGAACATTTGTTCTTAGTAAAGACAGAACCACCGCCCATTGCAACCGTCACGTGCCGATTTGCCGCCTCGCCTGGAATGGCGCTTAATGCGTGCGAAGCCCTATGGGCGCGACGGGACATGCGACAGGACAAGGAGATCATCGCGATGACGAAGACGGTTTTGGTGACGGGTGCGACGGCGGGCTTCGGCAAGGCGATCGCCGAACGCCTGGTGCGTGACGGCTACCGCGTCATCGCGACCGGGCGGCGCAAGGAACGGCTGGACGCGCTGGCCGAAACCCTCGGGCCGGCCCTGCTGCCCTTCGTGCTGGACATGAACGACGTCGAATCCCTGCGCGCGCTGCCCGGCAGCCTGCCGGCGGACTGGCGGCAGGTCGATATCCTCGTCAACAATGCGGGTCTGGCCCTCGGGCTGGACAAGGCGCAGGATGCCGCGATCGCCGACTGGCAGCAGATGATCGCCACCAACGTGACCGGCCTGGTCGAGATCACCCGCGCGCTGCTGCCCGGCATGGTCGCGCGCAACCACGGCCACGTCATCTCGATCGGCAGCACCGCCGGCATCTATCCCTATCTCGGCGCGAACGTGTACGGCGCCTCCAAGGCGTTCGTATCGCAATTCATGCGCAACCTGCGCTGCGACCTGCTGGGCACGCGGGTGCGCGCGACCAATCTGGAACCCGGCCTGTGCGGCGGCAGCGAATTCAGCAACGTGCGCCTGGGCGACGATGCCATGGCCGCTGCGGTCTATCAGGACACGCACCCGATCCAGCCCGAGGACATCGCCGAAACCGTCGCCTGGGTCGCCGGCCTGCCGGCCCATGTGAACATCAACCGGATCGAGATGATGCCCACCTGCCAGGCCTCGGCCGGGCTTGCCGTGTTCCGGGGACTGGGGGACTAGGCGGCCATGGCGCACCCGGTCAGCCTGGACGCGCTGCTGAAACAGTGCCGGGTCGAGGACGGCGCGCGGTTCGATCCGGTGTCACACCCGACCCGCATCGCCGATCTCGAAGGGATCGGCAAATCGGACGGCAAGCACCTGCTCCGCCGGGGCGTCAAGCGCCTGTCGGAATTGCAGACCCTGCTCTATGCCAACGGCACCTGGTCGCTCCTGCTGGTGTTCCAGGCCATGGATGCCGGCGGCAAGGACGGGATGATCAAGCATGTGATGTCCGGGGTGAACCCCCAGGGCGTCTCCGTCACCTCGTTCAAGCAGCCGGGACCGGTCGAACTGGCGCATGATTATCTGTGGCGCGTCCATATGGCGGCCCCGTCCTGCGGGCGGATCGGCATCTTCAATCGCAGCCATTACGAAGAGGTGCTGGTCACTCGCGTGCATCCCGAATTGCTGGTCCGGCAGAAAATCCCCGCCAGCCTGCGCACCGACGCGATCTGGCAGGAACGGTACCAGGACATCCGGCATTTCGAGCATTATCTGTCGCGCCAGGGCACGGTGGTGCTGAAATTCTTCCTGAACCTGTCGAAGGAGGAACAGCGCAGGCGTTTCCTCCAGCGTATCGACGAGGACCAGAAGCATTGGAAGTTCTCGGCGTCCGACGCGCGCGAACGCACCCATTGGAACGCCTATCAGGCGGCGTATCACGACGCGATCCGCAACACGGCCAGTCCCCATGCGCCTTGGGTGGTGGTGCCCGCCGACCGGAAATGGATGGCCCGGCTGCTAGTCATGGAAACGATCATCCAGGCGCTGGAGGCGCTGAACATGACGATCCCCGAGCCCTCGCAGGACCTGATCGACGACATGGCGGTCGTCCGCAAGGAACTGGTAGCCGAGGCACCGAAGAAAGGTCACGCCGCATGACGCGCGGGGCAGGGGAGAGAGAAAACATGACGATTCGGCGCGCCATCGCCCGTGCGCTGGCCCTGGGCGCTATCCTGGCCTTTGGCGGCGGCGGAGCCGCCCGCGCGCAGCAGGCGATCGGCCCGTCCTGCGACAACGGGCATTTCCTGGCCGTGCAGCAGCAATTCGAAGACGGCGCGCAGCGCGGCGACCAGCCGGTCCATGTCTGCGGCCGCGTCGTCGCGGTCTCGCATGCCCGTCATACCCGCAGCGGCTGGCACGGTTATTTCTACCTGGATGTCGGTTCCGGCGTATCCATCCGCATCGTCTCGGACCTCGACCGCATGAACGCGCCCGCCTGGCCCTGGGTCGCCAGGGGCGACATGGCCGATGTCGTCGGGCGCTATTATTACGACAATCCGCGCAGCCAGGGGATCGACTGGACCCATCACGGAACCGGCCGCAACTGGGCCATGCCGGGCTACGTCACGGTCAACGGCAACCGCTACCAGTAACCGCGTCCAGGCGATCGCCGGATCGGCATCCGCCAGGCGGGGCTTTCATTCCCCGCCTGGCAGCAGCTCCAGTGGCAGTCGGCCCAGCGGGCTTCAGTTCGCGGTTTCGGATTCCCGCTCGCTGCCTTCGTCGCCTTCCGCCGGGGTGTCGGCACTGGATTCGATATATTCGAAATCCAGCGCCCCGTCCTTCAGCGTGATCTTCACCGCGCCACCCTTCACCAGCCGGCCGAACAGCAATTCCTCGGCCAGCGGCTTCTTGATGTGCTCCTGGATCACCCGGCCCAGCGGGCGGGCGCCATACAGCCGGTCATAGCCGCGCTCGGCCAGCCATTCCTTCGCCGCCGACGAGATCTCGATCGTGACGTTGCGGTCGGCCAGTTGCGCCTCCAACTGGAAGACGAATTTCTCGACCACCCGGCCGACGATCTCGGGCGACAGGTTGGCGAACGGAATGATCGCATCCAGCCGGTTGCGGAATTCCGGGGTGAAGATGCGCTTGATCGCCTCCTCATCCTCGCCCGACCGCGTCTCGCGGCCGAAACCGATCGCCTCCTTGCTCAGGTCCGCGGCACCCGCATTGGTCGTCATGATCAGCACGACATTGCGGAAATCCACGGTCTTGCCGTTATGGTCGGTCAGGCGGCCATGGTCCATGACCTGCAGCAGCACGTTGTACAGGTCCTGGTGCGCCTTCTCGATCTCATCCAGCAGCAGCACGGCATGCGGATGCTGGTCGATCGCGTCGGTCAGCAGCCCGCCCTGGTCGAACCCGACATAGCCCGGCGGCGCGCCGATCAGGCGCGAGATCGAATGCCGCTCCATATATTCCGACATGTCGAAGCGGATCAGCTCGATGCCCAGGGTTTTGGCCAGTTGCTTGGCGACTTCGGTCTTGCCGACGCCGGTGGGGCCCGAGAACAGGTAATTGCCGATCGGCTTTTCCGGATCGCGCAGCCCCGCCCGCGACAGCTTGATCGCCGCCGTCAGCGCCTCGATCGCCCGATCCTGGCCATAGACCATGCCCTTCAGGTCGCGCTCCAGCGTGCGCAGCGTCTCCTTGTCGTCCGACGACACGCTCTTGGGCGGAATCCGCGCGATCTTGGCGACGATGTCCTCGACATCCTTCAGCGTCACCGTCTTGCGCCGCCGGTTTTCCGGCACCAGCATCCGCGACGCGCCGACCTCGTCGATCACGTCGATCGCCTTGTCCGGCAGCTTGCGGTCATGGATATATTTCGCCGCCAGTTCGACCGCGCCGCGAATGGCCTCCTCGGTATAGCGCACCCTGTGGTGCCGCTCGTAATTGCCCTTCAGCCCGCGCAGGATCTTGACCGCATCCTCCAGCGACGGCTCGGCCACGTCGATTTTCTGGAACCGCCGCACCAGCGCGCGGTCCTTCTCGAAATGCTGGCGATATTCCTTGTACGTCGTGGAGCCGATGCAGCGCAGCGTGCCCGCCGCCAGCGCCGGCTTCAGCAGGTTCGACGCGTCCATCGCCCCGCCCGAGGTCGCGCCCGCGCCGATCACCGTATGGATCTCGTCGATGAACAGGATGCTGCCCGGATTATTGTCCAGCTCGGTCACCACAGCCTTCAGCCGTTCCTCGAAATCGCCGCGATAGCGCGTGCCGGCCAGCAGCGCGCCCATGTCCAGCGAATAGATCGTGGATTTCAGCAGCACCTCGGGCACGTCGCCCTCGACGATCCGCTTGGCCAGCCCCTCGGCAATGGCGGTCTTGCCCACCCCGGGATCGCCCACATAAAGCGGATTGTTCTTGGTGCGGCGGCAGAGGATCTGGATCGTGCGCTCGATCTCGGAATCGCGTCCGATCAGCGGATCGACCTTCCCGTCCTCGGCCTTGCGGTTCAGGTTGGTGCAATAGGCGCTCAGCGCGTCCTGGTTCTTCTGCGCGGCCTTGCCGCGTTCCTCGCGCTCGGCGTCGGGATTGTCCTGCGCGCTGCCCGCCACGGGGCGGCGCGTCGACCGGTCCGGCGCCTTGGCGATGCCGTGCGAGATGAAATTGACCGCATCCAGCCGCGTCATGTCCTGCAGTTGCAGGAAATAGACGGCATGGCTCTCCCGTTCGGCAAACAGGGCGACCAGCACGTTGGACCCCGTGACCTCGTCCCGCCCGGTGGATTGCACATGGATCGCCGCGCGCTGGATCACGCGCTGGAACGCGGCGGTCGGCTTGGGGTCGACGGTCCGGTCCGACGCCAGGCCGGCCAGATCCTTGTCCAGAAATTCGGTCAGATCCGAACGCAGCTTGTCCAGATCGACACCGCAGGCCCGAAATACGGTCACCGCGTCGCTGTCGTCGACCAGCGCCAGCAGCAGGTGCTCCAGCGTCGCATATTCGTGGCGGCGCTCCCCGGCCAGGGTCAGCGCACGATGAAGCGTCTGTTCGAGATTGCGTGACAACATGCCAGGACGCTCCTTTTCCTGAACCGGGGCCGGGCCCGGAGACGGCAATCGGCAGATCAGGACTATATTTGGTATGTTTCCGCCGGAATGCCAGCGGAAAGAAAATTAATTCCCCGCGGGAAACAGGGCCGCCTTCCCGCGCGTTGCGCATTCGGGCCGCCATCCGTACGGCCCGTCTTCGGCGCGCCCCCCGGGCCGCCGCCCGCCTTTGTGATTCACGAACCGATTCACGCGGCCGGCAGGCTGCATCCGGCGCTTCCGGGCCGGGATGTCAGTCCTTCTCGATCGTGCATTGCAGCGGATGCTGGTTCTGGCGTGCAAGGTCCATCACCTGCGTCACCTTGGTTTCCGCGACTTCATAGGTAAACACGCCGCACACGCCCACCCCGCGCTTGTGGACATGCAGCATGATGTCCGTCGCCTCCTCGCGCGATTTCTGGAAGAACCGCTCCAGCACATGCACGACGAACTCCATGGGCGTGTAGTCGTCGTTCAGCATCAGGACCTTGTACATCGCCGGCTTGCGCGTCTCGGGCCGGGTGCGGACGACGACGCCGATGGTCGGCGAATCGGGATTGTCGGATTGCCCGTCCGTCCCGCCGCCGCGCCGGGTCGGGCCGTTGCCGCCATGGGCCAGGACGGTCGAGGCCAGGACCGTGGGGGCCGGGACCGTGGGGGCCAGGATGGTCAGGGCCGGGATGATCGGGAAGGATGCTGCTGCCATGGGAGTACCATATTGGATAGGCGTGGCACGTTGAAAGGGGGCGCGTAATCGGAAATTAAGCACATCCCGCCACCCCCTGACGATCAAATCGCGTGACGCGTTCGCGCCCTGGATGTTCCATCGCGGGCCGCCGGGGACGGAGAGGGGACGAAGAAAAGGGATGCCGCCGGACCGCCCCGGCAAACGCTCCCGAAGCCAAAGCGCGAAAATCTTCATGAAAAAGCAGTGTTTTCTTTCTGTTATCGCTCTTTGCTCTGGACGGGTTCCAGAAAATGGCCATAAAGTCGGCCGACAATACGGGGTTGCACACGGGGGAACGGGTGGTGGCCGATAGTTCAGTGCTGTACCACAAGCGGGGATGGTTCGCGCGCCTGCGCCGCGGCCGCGCGCTACGCGTCTCCCTCGGCCTGTCCGCCGGCTATATCGCCGTCATGGCCGGCTTCGCGCCCCGCGCCCATGCCCAATATGTGGGGCAGATCAGCTCGATCGTCATGGACGCCCGCACCGGCGCGGTCCTGTCCCAGTCCAGTCCCGACCTGCAGCGCTATCCCGCCAGCCTGACCAAGCTGATGACGCTGTACCTGGCATTCAAGGGGCTGCGGACCGGCCAGATCACCCTGGACCAGACGGTGCCGGTCTCGGCCCACGCGGCATCGATGGAACCATCCAAGCTCGGGCTGGTGCCGGGCACCTATCTGACGGTCGAGCAGGCGATCCTGGGCCTGGTGACCAAATCCGCCAATGACGCGGCCTGCGCGCTGGGCGAACTGCTCGGCGGCGGGAGCGAGGACCGGTTCGCCGACCTCATGACCGGCCAGGCCCGGGCCCTGGGCATGACCCGCACCACATTCCGCAACGCCTCCGGCCTGCCCGACCCCGACCAGATGACCTCGGCGCGCGACCTGGCGCTGCTGACGCGGCAGATCATCACCGAATTTCCGGAATATTATCATTATTTCTCGGTGCCGGCCTTCTATTTCCATGGCCGCCAGGTCCCCAACCACGACCCGATGCTGCGCATCTATCCCGGCGCGGACGGGCTCAAGACCGGCTATACCGCCATTGCCGGACGCAACCTGGTCACCTCGGCGATCCGCGACAATGTGCGGCTGATCGGCGTGGTGCTGGGCGCGCGCTCCAACCCGCAGCGCAGCGCGATCATGGCCAGCATCCTCGATGACGGGTTCCGGGACGAGGGCGTGGCCGATGTCCGTCGTCCGCTGGTGCTGGCG
>NZ_JABXXP010000090.1 GCF_013376155.1 Nguyenibacter vanlangensis | reverse complement strand
CAGTTCGGGGCAGCGGCCGTCGGCGTTGGTGCGGCCGGCGAACAGGCGGTCGGGTCCCGACCAGAGCGAGAGCGCCATTCCGGCCGCCGGACGGCCCGAGACCAGGTCCAGGACGTGGCTGGACAGGGTGATCATGGCGCGTTCTCCGCGTTTTCCGCGAGGGTCTTGAACGTGTCGGCCAGGCGCAGGCCGGCGATCTTGCCGATTTCGACGATCGCGGCCTGCAATTCGGCCTGGGGCGTGTGGGCGACGCGGCGTTCCATTTCCGACAGGATGACATCCTTGTCGGACAGCCGCACGCAGATCACGAACGGCATGGCGAAGCGCGCGGCATAGGCGTCGTTCAGCCGGTTGAAGCGGGCATATTCGTCGGGGGTGAGCCGATCGAGCCCGGCCGACGCCTGTTCGGAGGCCGAGGCCTGCGTCAGGGTAGGATCGAGACCGGCGCGGCGCGCCAGTTCGGGGTGGGCCCGCACCAGGGCCAGTTTTTCGTCGTCGGCCGCGCGGTCCAGCACGCCGGTCATGGCCAGCAGCATCGCATCCGGCGTGGCGAAGGGGCGCAGCGCCGCGGCGCGTTCGGCCACCCAGGGGGAATGTTCGAACAGATGGCCGAAGGTGGCGACGAAATCGGCCGGGGCCATGGCGTTGACCCGGTTCATGGTAACGGAAGGGGTGGTCATGCGGGGTGGACCTTGAGCCAGTGGCGGGCGATATCCAGCCGGGTGGCGACCCAGACGCGGTCATGGGCCATGACATGGTCGAGGAAGCGCGCGACCGCCAGAGCGCGGCCGGGGCGGCCGGCGACGCGGCAATGCAGGCCGACCGACATCATCCGGGGCGTCGTGGCGCCTTCGGCGTACAGCATGTCGAACGTGTCGCGCAGGTAGCGGAAGAACTGCTCGCCCTCGGTAAAGCCGTTCAGCGCGACGAAGCGCATGTCGTTCGCATCCAGCGTGTAGGGCACGATCAACTGGGCGCGTCCGTGGCTGCGGTCATAGTACGGCAGGTCGTCGGCGTAGGAATCGGCGTCGTAGACGAAGCCGCCTTCCTGGGCGACGAGGCGCGCGGTGTTGGGGCTGGTGCGGCCCTGGTACCAGCCCAGCGGGCGCGATCCGGTCAGTTCGGCATGCAGCGCGATGCATTGGCGGATATGCGCGCGCTCGACCGCCTCGGGGATGTCCTGGTAGTCGATCCAGCGCAATCCGTGGGAGGCGATTTCCCACCCTGCCCTCAGCATCGCCGCGACGGCATCGGGATTGCGGGCCATGGCCATGGCCACGCCGAACACGGTCACCGGCAATGCGCGTTCGGTGAACAGCCGGTACAGGCGCCAGAAGCCGGCGCGGGCGCCGTACTCGTACAGGCTTTCCATCGCCATCGCGCGCGCGCCGGGAATCGCGCGGGCGCCGATCATTTCGGACAGGAAGGCCTCGGACCCCGCATCGCCGTGCAGTACGGAGTTTTCGGCGCCTTCCTCGTAATTGATCACGAACTGGACGGCGATGCGCGCCTGGCCGGGCCACTGGGCCTGCGGCGGGTGGGCGCCATGGCCCGCGAGGTCGCGGGGATAGTCCGCGCCGGTCACGACGCGGCCTCGTAGGACGCGCGAGCGGCATCGACGGCATTGCCTTGCGGGAGGGAGAAGCCCTCGGCGCGGAGGGAGGCCTCGAGAGCGGCGAGGGTGATGAGCACCTTGTGCTTCATGGCGTTGTAGCCCATGGCGCCGATGCGCCAGATCTTCCCCGCCAGGGGGCCGAAGGCGGTGCCGATCTCGATTTCGAATTCCGCGCGCATGCGGGTGCGCACCACCTCGCCGTCGATACCCTCGGGGATGTGCACGCCGGTGACGTTGGTCATGCGATGCGCGTCCTGGCCATACAGGGTCAGCCCCATGGCGCGCAGCCCGGCGCCCATCGCCGCCCCGGCCGCGCGGTGCCGGGCGAAGCGGGCCTCCAGCCCCTCTTCCACCATGATCCGCGCCGCCTCGCGCGCCGCATAGAGCATGGAGGTCGCCTCGGTATGGTGGTTCAGCCGCTGCTCGGACCAGTAATCCATGACCATCGCCAGGTCGAAATAGTTCGAGCCGATGCGCGGCCGCGCGCCGTCGCGGCTGCCGGCGGTGCGGATCCCGGCCTCGACATGGCGGCGGGCCATGATGTGCGCCGCCGCGCGGTCCGAGATCGTGATCGGCGCCGAGCCCGGCGGGCCGCCCATGCATTTCTGCAGGCCGCCCGTCACCACATCCACCCCCCAGGCATCGGTCGCCACCGCCATGCCGCCCAAGGTGGCGGTGGCGTCGACATAGGACAGCACGCCGTGGCGGCGGCAGATGTCCCCCACCCCGTCCAGCGGCTGCGCCATGGTGGTGGAGGTGTCGCCGTGGATGGCCGCGAAGACCTGCGGCTGGTGTTCGACGATCGCGGCCTCGATCTGCCCGCGGGTCGCGACCGCGCCCCAGGGGATGTCGAGGGTGCGGATGTCGGCGCCGATGCGCCCGGCGATTTCCGACAGCAGCAGGCCGAAGCGACCGGCGCGCAGCACCAGCAGCCGCGCCCCCGGTTCGACCAGCGAGACCAGCGCCGCCTCGATCCCCGCCCGCGCCGTGCCGTCGACCAGGAAGGTCCAGCGGTTTTCCGTCATGAACACATGACGATACAGCGCCATCGTCTGGTTCATATACCCCGTCATCTCCGGGTCGAACTGCCCCAGCATGTCCGCCGCCATCGCGCGCAGCACCCGCGGATGCACGTTCACCGGACCCGGGCCCATCAGCAGCCGGTGCGGCGGGTCAATCTGTCCGAACATCATGTCGTTCCCTACCATGGGAGGATTGAGTGCAGGGGGGCGACTTCGCCCCGTCCTGAGTCCTACAGGGTGAAATTGACGCGCCCGTAGTAATATCCGCCGGTCATCGGCACTTGCGACGAGAACGTATCGTACGGGTTCCCGCCGAGCTGGTTCAGTTCGCCCGGCAGCTTGCGCGGACGCACGTTGAAGATATTGTTCGCCCCGACCGCGACATGCCAGCGCGGGCTGATCCGATACCCGACCTCGAGATCCGTCAGCCAGCGCGGCGTATTCTTGAACTGCGCGAAGCAGACGCTGGACTGTTCCAACTGGCCACCGCCCGGGCACGTCGCGGCCGAAGGCGTCCAGTCCTGATAGGTCATCATGTCGGTCGTTTCGCCATAGCGGGTCTGGCGCAGATTGACGTCCCACGCGCCGACGGTCCAGTAGGCATTCAGGATGAGCTTGCTGCGCGGGAAACCCGTCGTCAGGTAACCGATGTTCTGCGCATTGAGAAGCGGCGATCCCGTGCCGGACAGGCCGTTATGCGTCAGGCGGGTACGGTTCAGGTCCAGCGCCATCGACAGGGACAGATTGCCGTAGCGGTGCAGATGCACCAGGTAATCCGCCTTGATATCCAGGCCCTGCGTCCGGGTGCTGGCGCCGTTCGTAAAGTAGTAGGTCTGAACGGCGTTCTCGGACTGCTGGGTCAGCGCCGGCAGCGAGACCCCCATCTGCTCGAGCGCCGAGACAGCCGCCGGGCCGGTGACGTTGCCGCCCTGCACCACGCGGTCGCGGATATTGATCTGGTAGACGTCGGCCTCGACATGGAATCCATTGACAGGTTCAAGGACGATGCCGCCGCTGGCGCTGGTGGAGCGTTCCGGCTTCAGCGGCGAGGCGCCGGTCGCCGCCGCTTCCGGCGACGAGACGGGCAGCAGCCCCAGCACGGATGTCGGACCGACATTGATCGCGCTGTAATGCTGCTCGGCCATGGTCGGGGCGCGGAAGCCGTTGCTGATGGTCGCACGCACCCCGACGCGGCGGGTGAAATCATAGCGCGTCGAGACCTTGCCGTTCTCGGTGTTGCCCACGTCCGTGTAATGTTCGAAACGCCCGGCGAAATCGAGGTCCCATTTCCGCGTGGGATGGAAATCCCCGTCCAGATAGGCGGCCCAGATGTCGCGGTTCCATTTCCCCGCATCCTGCGGCGTCAGGCCCGCCAGGGCGGACGTGCCGCCATATTCATAGGACGCGGGTTCGCCCGCAAGCACGGTATATTGTTCCAACCGCTGCTCGCCGCCGAAGGCCAGCGTCATCGGCACCGTGTTGAAGATCTTGAAATTTCTTCTGAAATCCAGGTTGTTCGTCCATTGCGCCAGGCGGAAATTCTCATTGCGGACGGTCGTCGGCGTATAGCCGGTCGCCGCGTACATGTTGGGGTTGGTCGTATGCTGGGTGGAGACCTTGTCCAGATCCTCGCCCCAGGTCGAACTCAGGTCCCAGTCGAAGCCGAGGACGTGGCTCCCCTTCAGGCCCAGCGTGGCGGCATAGTCGTTCTCGTCGATCGTCTCGAGCGGCGAGTACCCGTAGGGAAAGAGTTCGGGATTGCTGGCGCTGGTGCCCGACGGCAGGCGATAATTCTCATACGCCTCGGCATGGCGGTGCGCATAGGTGACCTGCCCGTAGAACTGGACGTCGTCCGTAATCGGCTTGCCGAAATCGATGCCGAGATTCTCGCGCGTCTCCTCCGGCGTGCTCATGATCTTGTTCGAATTCTTGGGAACGTTCAGAGATCCCGTATACAGCTCGTTCGCCACGCCGGGCGGCGTGTATCCCGACAGGCGATGATCGACCGTGTCCGTCACGAAATGGTCGGTATGATAGGTCTGGGCGGCGATATGCATATAGCCGTCATCACCCAGCCTGAAGCCCCCATCGGCATTGAGCTGATATTGCCAGCCGTCGCCGTTATAGGCATTCGCGCCGGTCTGGGTGCTGATGTCCAGGCCGTGATCCCGCTTCTTGGTGATGATGTTCACCACGCCCGCGATCGCGTCGGACCCGTACATCGCCGCGGCCCCGTCCTCCAGCACTTCGATATGGTCGATCATGTTGGAGGGGATCATGTTCAGATCGACCGGCGTCGATCCGAAATTCGGCCCCGCGTCGGCATTGATGTTCGCCGTCGTGTGGCGGCGCTTGCCGTCGACCAGGACCAGGACCTCGTTCGGGTTCAGGCCGCGCATGCGGATGGCGGCCGTCAGCGCGCCCGCGTCATTGCCCATCGTGCTGACATTGATCGACGGATAGGTCCGGGTCAGGGCGTCCGAGAGGTTCAGCATGCCCGACCGGCGCAGCGTCGCGGCGGAAATCACCGTGATCGGGCTGGTGCTCTGGCGCGCCTGCCGGTTCGACGCATGCGTTCCGGTCACGATCACGGCTTCCTCGCCGCCGGCGAAATGCACGGGGGCCGGTCCGGGCTTCTTCGCGTGCGCCGGTTTCCTGGGTGCCTGCCTTTTGGACGCCTGCGCGGACCGGGTCGCATCGGCAGTCGCTGCGACGGCCGCCCCGTTCCAGAGTCCGAAGGACAGAATGGTCGAAAAAAGCGCAAGCTTTCTGATGTTCATGTCGGCTCCATCGGTCCGCCCCGGTGGGGGACCCGCGTTCCAGGCGAAGGGCACCGGTTCAATGCGGCGCCATCCGCAGAGGGATGTTTTTCAGATCGTTGTTCGTTTCGTTGTTCGTTACGGCGTAAGCTCCTGGCGGCTCAGCAGCCGCCACAGGGCCATCGCCACCACTTTCGTCGCCCGGCGCATGTCTTCCAGGACCACGTGTTCGTCCGCCCTGTGGCCGTTGGCATCCTGAAGGCGGCGCGGCCCCGCGCCATACAGGACGGTCGGGCATCCGGCATTGCTGTAGAGGCGGGCATCGGTGAACAGGGCCATGCCCTGCGCCGGGATCCGCTCGCCGATGACGGCTTCGGCCGCGTCCTGCAGCGCGGCGACCAGAGGGGCCTGGCGGGCCTCGGGCACCAGGGGAAGCGCCAGAAGATGGCGGCGCACGGCGCAGGTCACGCCGTCGACCGTCGCGGCCCGGGCGATGATGTCGCGCAGTTCGCGCTCCACCTCTTGCGGATTCTCGTGCGGCAGGATCCGCCGCTCCACCCGAAAGGCGGCCTGTTCCGGCACGACGTTCGCCGCCACGCCGCCGCCCATGGTGCCGATCACCAGGGTGGGCGCGTCGATACCGGGAACCGGAGACGTCCGAAGCGCCAGTTCCTCCCGGTGGGCATACAGCGCCGACATCACACGGCAGGCCGCCTGGATGGCGTCGCAGCCCGTGGCGGGCCACGCGGAATGCGCGGATCTGCCCGTGAACGCCACGTCGAGCTGAAGGCTGCCGTTATGGGCGATCATCACCCCATAGGTGAAACCGGCGCTGATGACGTAATCCGGCCGCGTCAGCCCCTGGTCCAGCAGCCAGCCGGGCCCCGCGCTTCCGCCCGTTTCCTCGTCATAGGTGAAATGCAGCTCCACCTGGCCCTGCAGGCCGGCGGCGTGGGCGTTCAGGGCGCGCAGGGCAAAGGCATAGGTCGCGAAATCGGATTTCGAGACCGCGGCACCCCGTCCATACAGCCGACCGTCCTCGATCACGCCTCCATAGGGATCATGCGTCCATCCGCCGCCGGGCGGCACCACGTCGCCATGGGCGTTCAGGGCGATGACGGGGCCGTCCCCGCTTCCGAAACGCCGGCGCACGATCAGGTTGATAACGCTGCGCAGCCCGCTGCGCGCCAGGACATCCGCCGGCACCGCTTGCCGTTCGACCGCGAATCCCAGTTCCTGCAGGTGATCGGCGGCAAAGCGGCCATGCAGCGCGCAGTCCCCCGGGGGATTGTCCGAGGGAACACGCACCAGTTCGCGCAGGAAGGCGACCTGCAGCGTATCGAAATCGCGATCGACGACATGTTCGATCCCGTCGCGCGGGATTTTTTCGTCACTCACGGTCTGAACTCACAGTCTGAGGCATCGGCAGGTCTTTCGCTCGGATCCGCGTCACGGTCTTCTTTATATATTCGATTTGTATACCGTACGAATTCAGTCGTAAAGCGGAACAATGACGCAGCACCGTTTTTGTGTGTCCCATTTTGGGTGCCCCCCTTTGCGTGCCACCGCCGGCACCGGGACGTGGTCAGCAGACGCTGTTCAGGAACGCCTGCGCGCGCGGGCCGCACCTTCCCGCGAAGAAATCCACCGAGGAACAATCATCGACGATCTCGCCCCGGTCCACGAACAGGATCCGGTCCGCGACCTGGCGGGCAAACCCCATTTCATGGGTCACGCACAGCATGGTCATGCCCTCGCGCGCCAGTTCGCCCATGACGGCCAGGACCTCGCCGACCATCTCGGGATCCAGGGCCGAAGTGGGCTCGTCGAACAGCATGATGGAGGGACGCATCGCCAGGGCCCGCGCGATCGCCACGCGCTGCTGCTGCCCGCCGGACAGGGCGATCGGATATTTCATCGCGTGCTGCGCCAGCCCGACGCGCGCCAGCAGGCGCATGCCATCGTCGCGCACCATCCTGGCGGGGCGCTTCTGCACCAGGCGCGGGGCCAGCATGACATTGTCCAGGATCGTCAGGTGGGAAAACAGCTCGAAGCTCTGGAACACCATGCCCGCCTTCGCGCGCAGGGCCGGCAGGCTGACATCCGGCGAACGGACGGCCATGCCGTCGACCGTGATCTGTCCGCCCTCGAAGGGTTCGAGCGCGTTGATGCATTTGATCAGCGTCGATTTCCCCGAGCCCGACGGCCCGCAGACCACGACGACCTCGCCCTGCCGGATGGTCGCCGAGCAGCCATTGAGGACACGAAAGCCACCATAGGATTTCGTCACGTTGTCCAAGACGATCATGCCGAGCCTCCCTGAAAGCGCAGAGGGGAAAAGATGTCGAGATCCGCGCGCCGCCCGGTGCCGAGCACCATGTCGGCGACGCCACGCCCCATGGCCGGCGCCAGCGTGACGCCATTGGCCGTGACGGCGTTGTAGAATCCGGGGACATCCGGGCTTTCGCCCAGGATCGGCGCCCCGTCGATATCGATGTTCATGGCCGCCCAGCTCCGCACCACGTGTACGTTTCCCAACGCCGGAATCAACCTGCGGGCGACCCAGAGATTGCCTTCCAGACTCTCCCGCACCGGCCGCGGATGGCGGTGCACCGCATCCAGCCCGGCGCTCCAGCCCCCGCCGATCAGCAGCGCGCCGTTGGTGGCCTGCTTGAGCGTCAGATGGCGGCTGGCATGGGCCAGCAGCGATCCGACCAGCGGGGCCACCGGCTCGGTCACGATCATCTGCAGC
>NZ_JABXXP010000089.1 GCF_013376155.1 Nguyenibacter vanlangensis | reverse complement strand
CCACCAGCCCCAGCACCGTCCCCAGCCGCCGCCGCGCCGCCGCGCCCCGCAGCACCCAATGCTCCAGCGCCGCGGCGAACAGAAAGAACCGGACCAGAACCGCGGCTTCCCCCACCGCATGGCGCGATCCATGCAGCAGCGATGACAGGACCGCCAGGCCGCAGAAGGCCAGCGCGAATGGAAACCACCCGCGCCGCCACCACGTCCCGGCACGCCCGATCCGGCACTGGACCAGAAACAGAATCCCCACGGCGGACATGATCCCGTCGCCGATCGCCCGGCCGCGCAACTGAAAGAGCGGCAGCGCCATCGTCAAGGCCAGCGCGATCCACCACAGGCTCGCCGCCAAGACCCGGCTGCGCCGCGTCGCCATATCCGCCTTCATTGCGCCTTTGTCGTCCCTGCTCTGTCGGCGCTCATCCATACAGGCACGGCCCTCGGGTGGCGACCCCGCGCGGAACGGCCACGTCACCGGCCCCACCTCACCGGCCGGTCAGGGAACCAGGCATTGCGCCTGCCAGAACCCCTCCCAGGCGGCATAGAGCGGCACCCCCGCGGCAACCGCACGTTCCAGCGCGCCGCCACGGCCCATGATGCCGTCGGCAAGGCGGATCACCCCCGGATTGCACAATATGCGCCGGACCGAGTCAGGATCGGGGGCCACCCCGGGACGCGCCGACCGGGTCATCAGGCGCGACACCGCCTCGGCCTCCCGCCCGGGGCCCAGCGCGTCGGCCATCATGGCAACGGCGACGGCCGGGCTCCGGCTGCGGCCATGCAGGCAATGCACCGCGACATGGTCGCAGCCGGCCGCACGCACATGGCGCCCGAACGTCAGCACGTCGCGCACCTGCTCCTCATACGGGCCAAACCAGCGCGATCCGTCCGCAGCCACCCATTCCGGAACCGGAATGTCATCAAAGCTTACCCGCAGCACGCCATACGCGAAGCGCCTCTCGTCAATCCGCGCGGGCTTCTCCCTCACCCCGATGATCGAAACCAGCGCACCAGCCCGCGCCAGATCGGCTTCCACCAGACCGGCTTCCGCCACCTCCTTGGCGTAAGGGAGCGCCAAAAACCCGTCAGCCAACCAATTCCCCTTTTTTGGACACAGGATGAGAGAAATCTCGGACAGAATCAGGCCGGCGCGGCAGGGCGCGCCCATCCTGTTGCGTGCCCCGGAAACCTGGCGCAATCCTATCGAACGCCGGCAGGGTCACATCGTTGCGCGGATCAATCCATCTTCCGCAGATAACGTTTCCTTATAATCTCCGCCGATCACGGCGACGATGCGCTCACCCACCACCTCCTTCGCAACGGCGACCGGACGCCAGAGCGCGTTCCAGTACTTCGAATATGCGTGCCTCGCCCATCTGTGCGACGTTGAAGCGCATGAAGCCCGTGGCGGTCTGCGAGACGCTGAAAACATTGCCGGGCGCCAGCACGACATCCTCGCACAGCGCAGCCCGGGCGAGCGTCGTGGCGTCCTGGCCGGCGGGCAGGGCGTACCAACGGTAGAACCCGCCGCGCGGCATAAGCCAGGGCGTGATGCCCAGTGCCTCAAGCCGCACGGCCGTATCGCGTCGGGCGCGGACAAGCCGTCGCCGC
Source organism: Nguyenibacter vanlangensis (assembly GCF_013376155.1). GTDB lineage: Bacteria > Pseudomonadota > Alphaproteobacteria > Acetobacterales > Acetobacteraceae > Gluconacetobacter > Gluconacetobacter vanlangensis. The sequence goes on along the minus strand of NZ_JABXXP010000089.1, from coordinate 6,581 downwards.
ACCGCCTCCATATGCTTGCGGTAACCACCGTCGTTCAACACCGCGAAAACCAACTCGGCCGTGGCCGGACTGACGCCGCCGAAACTTGTCGCGACCTGCAGATCGATCAGCGCGTCGATCCAGTCCGAGCGCGCCGCGATATAGCCACAACGGATCGAAGCCGAGAGCGTCTTCGAAAAGCTGCCGATGCGGATCACACGCGCGAGCCCATCGAGCACGGCAAGACGCGGCGACGATTCGGGCTCGAAATCGCCGAAGATGTCATCCTCGACGATCGTCATGCCGGATGGAGCCGGCCTGGTCATGCTTTGCATCGCCGGTGCCCGGCGCTTTGCATGAAGAGGCGCTTTGCATCATGAAGAAAGGCACCGACCGCGCATCGTTCCGTCCCTGGACGGCTACAGCCAGCCGACGGCCCGGCAGGCCGGGACATTGGCCTTGCTGATGGGGACATTCAGGCCGGTGGGCAGTTCCAACTGCCAGGACTGCCCCCGGCGCGCGACCCGGGGAGCCGCATCCATCGCCACCCAGAACGAGCGATGCACCTGCAGGCCCGCATCCGCGCCCAGGCTGTCGATCGCATCGCGCAGACGCAGCAGGATCAGCGCCTGCCCCCGGTCGGTATGAATGCGCAGGTAATGGTCCTCGGCCGCAAGCGCCAGCAGGGTCGCCCCGGCCAGATCCGGCGCATGACGCGCCAGGAAATCGCGCACCGGGAAATCGCGCGTCGGGAAATCGCGTGCCGGCATGCTCGCGGCGGGGACAGGCAATGCGGTCGGCGAGCCGCTTCCGACGGTCCCGGCAGCCAAGTGCCCGCGCGCCGCACCATCGGACCGCAGGCCATACCGGATGGCGGCCAGAATTAATCCGAGCCCCAGCGCGTAGGCATAGAAGGCGGCAAAGTCACCGGCGGTGCCGACCGACCCGTTTACGATGAGCATGCTGATCGGCACGGCCGGAATCGAGGCGATGCCCAATGTCAGAAGATAGGCCCCAAACGGCGGACGGGCCGCTTTGGCGTCCGCACCGCGCCGTCGCCGCGACACGCCATCGCGCGCCAGGCAGATCGCCGTTTCCCATATGACGCCGCAGGCCAGCCAGTCGAAGGCACGGCGGGGCAGAGGAATGGCCTGGGTGCCCCATGGGGCGAGAAACGTCATGGCGGCGGCGGTGGCCAGGACAAAACCGCCACGCCGCATCACGTCGCGCATCGCCTCGGTCAACGCGTCCTCCATGCCCTCCATCCACGCTTCGCGAACGGCCCACGCTTCGCAAACGGCATGTAAGCATCGTTTCACGAAAGCGGCGAGCATTTCGCGAAACGGGCACTGCCCCGTATGACGGGGATCTTGCAGGGTGACCCGGTCGAAACCCGAACGGAATGCCCCGCCATGTCTTTGCCGATGATCCTTTCACACGTCCCGCTCTGGGTCTGGCTGTTGCTGTCCTATCTGGTCTGGCAGGGATGCGCCGCTTTGTCGGATACGACCGTAACGGTGCGACGGGTGGCGCTGCTGCCGCTGGTGTTCGTCATCTGGGGGCTGTCGGGCCTGGTCGCGCATTCGGGGGGCATGGCAACGCCCTATCTGGCCTGGCTGATCGCGGCCATGTGCCTGGCGCCGGTCGGGTACAGGATCGGTCCGAATCGCATGGTGATCGACCGGACGCGCGGCATCGTGCATCGCAAGGGCAGCCTCTGGCCGCTGATCCGCAACGTCACCCTGTTCGCCGCGCAATTCGCCATCACAATCGCAGTCGCGGCGATGCCGGACCAGCGAGTCGCACTGGACCTGCTGCGCGGTGCACTCTCAGGCGCACTGGCGGGGTATTTCCTGGGCTGGGCGCTGGCGTTCCGCCGCCGTTACGAAGCAGAGGATGGCATGCCAGCATAAGCACGGGGACGGGCCTCTCAGAGGCCCGCGCAACAAACTGATTTTTCAGGAAATTTTTTCAAACTGGCGGAGGGGATGGGATTCGAACCCACGGTACGGCTTGACACCGTACAACGGTTTAGCAAACCGCCGCCTTCAGCCACTCGGCCACCCCTCCGCCGAAGAGCGTGCTCATCACACGGCGTTTGCAGCGCTGCTTGTAGACTGTCGCCACAGCGCCGTCAAACCCCAAACCGATGGCTGTCAGAACGCTAGAGAACTTTCTTCAACGCCTCGTTCACCAGGGCCGGATTTCCCTTGCCGGCCATCGCCTTCATCACCTGGCCGACGAAGAAACCGAACAATTTGTCCTTGCCCCCACGATATTCGGCCACCTTGTCCGGATTCGCGGCCAGCACGGCCTGCACCGCCGCGTCGATCGCGCCGGTATCCGTCACCTGCCGCAATCCCTTGCGCTCGACGATCACGGCCGCCGAATCGCCGGTCTCCAGCATGTCCTCGAAGACTTCCTTGGCGATCTTGCCGTTGATCGTCCCGTCCGTGACCAGGTCCAGCATGCCGCCCAGTGCCTCGGCGCTGATCGGGCTGTCCTGGATCGTGCGGCCGGTACGGTTCAGCGCGGCGAACAGATCGCCGGTCACCCAGTTGGCCGCCAGCCGCGGATCGCGTCCGCGCGCCACCGATTCGTAGAAATCGGCCGTCGCCTGCTCGGCCACCAGCACGCCGGCGTCATAACGTGGAATGCCGTATTCGGTCTGGAACCGCTCGCGCTTGGCGTCGGGCAACTCCGGCAGGGCCGATTCCAGTTCGTCCACCCACGATTCGGCGATCACCAGCGGCAGCAGGTCCGGATCGGGGAAATAGCGGTAGTCGTGCGCATCTTCCTTGCTGCGCAGAGACCGCGTCTCACCCCGCGCCGGATCGAACAGGCGCGTCTCCTGGTCGACCTCGCCCCCATCTTCCCATATCTCGACCTGGCGCAGCGCCTCGACCTCGATCGCCTGCATCACATAGCGGATCGAATTGACGTTCTTGATCTCGCAGCGCGTGCGGAACGGCTCGCCCGCCTTGCGCACCGACACGTTGACGTCGGCCCGCATCGAGCCTTCTTCCATGTTCCCGTCGCACGTACCCAGATAGCGCAGGATCATGCGCAGCTTGCGCAGATAGGCCCCGGCCTCCTCGGGCGAACGGATATCGGGCTCGCTGACGATTTCCATCAGCGCGACGCCCGCGCGGTTCAAATCGATGAAGGACCGTGCCGGGTCCTGGTCGTGCATCGACTTGCCGGCATCCTGTTCCAGGTGCAGACGCGTGATCCCGATGGTGCGGGTCGACCCGTCCGCCAGTTCGATCTCCACCGCGCCCTCGCCCACGATCGGATGGGCGAACTGGCTGATCTGATAGCCGGTCGGCAGGTCGGCATAGAAATAATTCTTGCGGTCGAAGCGGCTCTGCAGGTTGATCCGCGCCTTCAGCCCCAGCCCGGTTCGCACGGCCTGCGCCACGCATTCGCGGTTGATGACCGGCAGCATGCCGGGAAACCCGGCATCCACCAGGCTGACATGCGTGTTCGGCTCGCCGCCGTACGACGCCGACGCACCCGAGAACAGCTTGGACCGGCTGATGACCTGGGCATGCACTTCCAGGCCGACGACCAGTTCCCACGGGCCGGTGCGGCCCTCGATCACATAGGCCATCACGCCACCTCCGCCCGCAGGGCGGGGCGATGCGCGAAGGACGCCGCCCGCTCGATCGCGCTGCCCGCGGCGATGACCGTTTCCTCGTCGAAGGACCGGCCGATCACCTGCAGCCCCAGCGGCAGCCCGCTGCCGCTCAGCCCCGCCGGGACCGACATCGCCGGCACGCCGGCCATGCTGGCCGGCACGGTGAACACGTCGTTCAGATACATCTGTACAGGGTCATCCATCTTCTCGCCCTGCGCGAAGGCGGGCGAGGGCGCGGTCGGCGTCAGCAGCACGTCCACCATGCGGAACGCCTCCTCGAAATCCCGGCGGATCAGGTGGCGCACCTTTTGCGCGCGCAGGTAATAGGCGTCGTAATATCCGGCCGACAGGACATAGGTCCCCATCAGGATCCGGCGCCGGACCTCGGGCCCGAAGCCCTCGCGGCGCGTCGCCTCGTATAGCGCGTCCAGCGATTCGCCGGGCACGCGCCGGCCGAAGCGCACGCCGTCATAGCGCGCCAGGTTCGACGAACATTCCGCCGGCGCCACGATATAATAGGTCGCAAGCCCATATTTGGTGTGCGGCAGCGACACGTTCACGATCTCGCATCCCGCGTCGCGCAGCCAGGCGATGCCCTGCTCCCACGCCGCCTCGATCTCGGCCGGCATGCCGGCCACCCGATATTCGGCGGGGATGCCGACCTTCATGCCCTTCAGCGAGCGGCCGCAGGCGGCGCGGTACTCCGGCACCGGCACGTCCACGCTGGTGCTGTCGCGCACGTCGAATCCCGCCATGGATTGCAGCAGGATGGCGCAATCCTCGACGGTGCGGGCCATCGGCCCCGCCTGATCGAGCGAACTGGCGAAGGCGATCGTGCCCCAGCGGCTGCACCGCCCATAGGTCGGCTTGATTCCGGCAATCCCGCAATAGGCCGCCGGCTGGCGGATCGACCCGCCGGTATCGGTACCGGTCGCCCCCATCGCCAGCCCGGCCGCGACCGCCGCCGCCGAACCGCCGGACGACCCCCCGGGCACCAGCACGGTGTCCGGCTCACCCGTGCGCTTCCAGGGATTTTCCACCGCCCCGAAGGCCGAGGTGATGTTGGCCGATCCCATGGCAAATTCGTCCAGGTTCGTCTTGCCCACGAACACCGCGCCATCGCGCAGCAGATTCGCCGTCACCGTGCTTTCGTACGGCGGCACGAAATCTTCCAGCATCCGGCTGGCGGCGGTGGTGCGCACGCCGTCGGTGCAGAACAGGTCCTTGATGCCCAGCGGAATACCCGTCAGCGCGGGCGCATCCTCGCCCGCCAGGACCGCATCGGCCCGCCGCGCGGCGTCCAGCGCCCGTTCGGCGGTAACGGTGATGAAGGCGTTCAGCCGGCCGTTCAGCGCCTCGATCGCGGCCAGATGGGCCTGCGTCAGTTCGACGGCGGAAAAGTCGCGCCGCTTCAGCCCCCCCTGGGCGGAAGCGATCGTCAGTTCGGTCAGCATCATTCAACCACCTTCGGCACGGTATAGAACGGCCCCGCCTTGTCGGGCGCGTTCGACAGGACGGCATCGCGCGCCTCCCCGTCGGTCACCCAATCCTCGCGCATGCGCAGCGCCGCGTGGCCGGTGCCCACCATCGGCTCGACACCGTCGACATCGACTTCGTTCAACTGCTCGATCCAGCCGAGGATACCGTTCAATTCCCCCTGCAGGGCCTGCAAATCGGACTCATCGATACCTATCCGCGCCAGCCTGGCGATACGTCGGACGGTCGCGGGATCAAGCGACATGAAGCATAACTTTCCATCATGATCTGGGGGGAATATCCTGCGTACAGAATATCGCGCGGACCATAGACCCAGATAATGCCCCTGTTCAACATGCACCAGATCCGCGCCCGGCTGGGCCGCAACCAGCGCCTGCTGGGTCTCGATCCGGGACAGAAGACGATCGGCCTGGCCCTGTCGGACGTGTCGCTGATGCTGGCATCGCCCTACGGCACGCTGCGCCGCGCCAAGCTGTCGGCCGTCGCCGCCGAAATCGGCGCGATCGCCCGGCGCGAGGATGTGGGCGCCCTGGTCTCCGGCCTGCCCTTGTCCCTGGATGGCAGTTTCGGCCCCGCGGCGCAGGCGGCGCGCGACTGGATGGCCACCCTGTCGGAACAGGTCGGCCTGCCGGCCGCCATGTGGGACGAGCGCCTGTCCTCCAGCGCGGTCAACCGCATGCTGATCCAGGACGCCGACATCAGCCGCCGGCGCCGCGCCGAACTGGTGGACAAGCTGGCCGCCGCCTACATGCTGCAGGGCGCGCTGGACGCATCGGCCAGCCCCGCCGATGGCGAAGATGGGGCATAATGCCGATATGTTTTCACGGCACGCACAAAGAAGGAGAACCGAAGGATGGTGGGCGCAACAGGGATTGAACCTGTGACCCCTACCATGTCAAGGTAGTGCTCTACCGCTGAGCTATGCGCCCATCCGTTCGGTGAACAGGCTTCTAGCCGGGCTGGTCCCGTTGCGCAACCCGTCCGTGCGGAAAAAATGACGTCCCGTGTCTGTTTTCATTAAGCAATTGAGAATACGGGTTAAATTGCCTCGATTCCCCGCGAAGCCTCGCGCCGGATCCGTGGACGAGCCACCAAGGTGAACGAGATCTCAACGTCCCGGGACGCCCCCTTCATCCTGGTTCCGCCCCGCCGGACAGCGATCCCTATGGTCGTGGCGTCCCCCCATTCCGGCCGGACCTATCCGCCCGATTTCCTGGCGCGGACCCGGCTGGATCTGCCGGCCCTGCGCCGCAGCGAGGATTTCCATCTGGACGAATTGCTGACCGACGCGCCGGACCTGGGGGCCAGCCTGCTCTGCGCCACTTTCCCGCGAATCTATTGCGACGCCAATCGCGCCGCCACCGAACTGGATCCCGGCATGTTCACCGAGCCCCTGCCGCCCGGCTGCGACAGCACGTCGCCCCGCGTGCGCGCCGGGCTCGGCGTCATTCCACGCATTTCGGCC
>NZ_JABXXP010000088.1 GCF_013376155.1 Nguyenibacter vanlangensis | reverse complement strand
GTCGCCGGCATCGGCGCGCAACGCCAGCGCCAGGCCATAGGCCGCGACCGCGCCGATCAGCGGCGCGCCGCGCACCTGCATCGTCACGATGGCGCGGGCCACCTGGTCCCGTTCGGTCAGGCGCAGGATGTCCAGCTCCCACGGCAGGCGGGTCTGGTCGAAAATATGGACCGACCAGCCATCCTGCTGATCCACCCACACGCTGCGATAGGGTACGTTGCCGATCTTCATGCCGCCGAGTTCCGTTGATCTGGAAAGCCGCGCAGGGAAGCACCGGCGCCCCCGGTTTTCAACCCCGCGCAAAGCAAGGCGAGACGGCCGCAAGGCTCCGTCCGACTGTGCCGGGCGTACCATCGTCGAAAACCATACCCCAACGGACGGCACGCTGCCAGGAAAAACCCCGAGCATTTCCGCTGAACCGGTGTTCAGCGGAAATGCTCTAGAACTGGGCGGAAACCGTTCCGAAATATTGTCTCGGCGCCCCGATGAACAGCGTCGGATAATCGCCGGAAACGGGGAAACCGGAAATGCCCAATCCACCGATATAGGCGGAATTGAACAGGTTGGTGACGCCAAAACTCACCTGGACATGCCGGGCGAAGCCGATACGCCCGAAACCATAGGTGCCGGAAAGACCCGCCACCCAGTAGGACGGCACATAAACATCGTTGACATAGGAAAGCGGGCGTCTGCCGGTATACGTCGCATTGAAATTCATCTGAAACGTCCCGTAGGTGTACGATGCATTGGCTTTATAAATAAACCGAGGATACGCGACCTGATTTTTACCCTTCAAACTGACATTCGCGCCCTCATAATTGATATCGCCCCGGTACTCGGCGTCCGTGTAACTGGCCGTATTGAGGATTTCCAGACCGGCAAAGGGGCGGATCGTAACCGAGGCATCTCCGCCATTGACTTCCTCACGTCCCGCGTTGACGAATGTGCTGATCGGCTGAAGAGGCGAGCCCGCTTCGGTATTCAAGAGACGATTATAATAATCGACATGATAGATATCGGCCGTGACGTCCACAGCCCTGCTTCCATAGCGGTAGCCGATGACATAGTTCCAGGTTCTCTCCGGTTTGATATCATTCCTGTTTTCCAGAAACTGCTGTTGATTCCCCACGGACCAGGCGCCGCCATTGCCAAGAAACCACGGGTTGTACGTATACGCGCGCATGTTTTCGGCAATGTCCAGGTAAAGCTCGTTATGTGGATTGATCCGGTAATTGATGGAAAAATGCGGAAGAAACGCATTGGACGCCGTAAGGGACCCATCCGGCAGCGCATCCTGCCCGGTCAGGTCGGGATCGTTCTGCTTGGCGCCACCATATGTCGTCTGGAGAACAGAGCGAAATCCCGCGGCAATGTGCAGGTTCCGAAATATCTCATAGGTATCCTGCAAATAGTACTGAAACGTGTTGGAATTGAACCGGTCATCCAGTTCCTCGGCGAACGGGTCATGGAACGGGCCGAGCGGATTGCGCGGCGGCCCCTCTCCAAGCAAGGGCTGCTGATAGAGATAGTTGGGAAAGGAAAAAGAATTATTCTCGTACCAGATGCCGGTTTTCGCGACATTTCGCCCGATCTCATAAGTCAGGGCTTCGGTAAATCCGATTCGCCGCATGTCGGGCTTGCCATCCACCTGCGCGAACGGCGCGCCGTTCGGGGACGCAAAGGGCTGGGTCGCTTCATAGTCGCCATTTGACAATTGACTATAGAGAATAGTCTTCGAACTGAGACGCGACGTCAGGTGAAAATCGCCGATAAGACCCATGATGTCGTTTTCCTGGGTCTGCGCGCCGTCCAGATAGGTCGCATTCGCTTCATCGGACGCATTCCCAAGAGCCTGATAGGCGGCCGGATAGATCCCCAGAGCCGCATTATAGGCAACCGCATAGTTGGGGTATAGATAATCCAGACTCGTCCCGAACGTCCGGAACATATTCATATCGATATTAAGATAATTAAACTGACGGAACGATGACCAGTTGAAAAGGGCAGTAATTGTCCCGATATCGCCTACGGGCTGTTCCAGTTTTGCGTTGACCTGCTCCTCCAACTGGCTGCCATATCCTTTCCATTTGTCATTGTCCGTCCGGGCCATGGACACGAAAAACTTGGTACCGCTCGCGTTGAGCTTTCCACTGTCGAGGCGCACGAAGGTCCGGACGGCATTATTGCTTCCGAACATCTGCGTGGCGCGTCCCCCCATCCGGTCATCCGGATCGGCCGTATGGAACTGGATAGCCCCGCCCAGATTCTGCAACGACGGCACATCGACCGCGCCGCCGCCCTGCGACACGCTCATGGCCACGATATTGTCCTGAATTGCGGCCTGGTCCACGCTCAATCCGTTATATTGAAGAAATCCCTGGTCACCCATGGGGATTCCATCAAGCGTTCCTGCAATCTGGCTTTGGTCGAAGCCGCGAATATAAAGCGTATTGGCGGCGGTATCGAGGCCGAAAGCGTCGTCCGAGGCAAACGTCACCCCCGGGGTCGTGGCCGAGAGGATCTTCAACGGACTGGTTCCCGACACGAACTGGTCCATGACGCGCCGCGTGACCATCGCCTCCGCGCCATGCGACCGGAAACGGGACGCACTGACCTGGATCGTCTCGTCCTTGGGCGATATACTCTCCGCCGCGGGCGAGGAGGCGGCGCGCCGGACAGGATGGGCACGCGCCTGGCTATGGGCCCGCTTCTGATACGGTTTCGCAACATCAGGATCGGCGGCAAAGGCCGACAGGCTGACGGATGCCGTAAGCAGAAACGCAAGGCCGAGCGGCGCTGGCCGACGGAGCCCCCTGTTTCGGGCAAGGCCGCGACCAGGGCGCACGACAATTCCGTGTTCGTCCATTCGCGCGTATCGACCGGACGTCACACGAGAGGTAAGAAAAAACGACTTCTTCATCATTGTTTTCCTGAATACGCAATCCGATTCAAGCGGGATGCCTGCACGATCGCCCATGCCGTCAGTCCGTAACGGAAAACGCTGCCCGTCAGGCGGGATGTCACGCAGCCATATCGACTGCGGGTGGATTGCGTCCTACGGCCAGGGATAGGCGGGAAGAGCGACGCCGCGCCGCTTCAGCAGCGCCGCCACTTTTCGCCTGTATTCCACCAGGTTTCCGATATCTTCTTTCCGAAGCGCGGAAACTTCCTGCGGAGAGAACGATCTGTAATCTCGACCCAGGGATGCACCCGCGAAACTCTTCATGATATAATTCATGACCTCCGCGATTTCCCTGTCATCCAGGCTCGACCCGATCACGCCCGGAACATGCATCAGATAGGCTCGTCCCTCCGGCAGGTCCGCGAATACGCCGACCTGCCCGACGAAATTCGGAATTCCGCCGGATATTTCTCCCGATCCGTCGGGAAGATGGCAGCCGGAACATTTCAGCAGATAGCGCGTGCGCGCCGATGGTTCCGCCAGCGCGTTGCCCGAGAAAAGCAGGATCGCGGCCAGAAGGACGGATTGGCGTCTCATTTGACCGCGGCCGCACGCATTGCCCTGATCTCCGAATGAGACAGCGGCTTCTGACGAAGGGCTGCAAGCAGATCGGCCGCCACATGCGCGTCCGCGCCATTCAGGCCGTCAAGGACATAGGTCGCGACGGATGCCAGTTGCCCATCGCTCAACTGCGATTGCGGCGGCATGGCGAGACCCTCATATCGATTGCCCTGTGCGTCGATCGTTCCGTTCAGGCCGCTCAGCATGACCGCGGCGATATAGCGCGCTTTCGCATCGCCCAGCCCGCCCCATAATGCGCGATCGGACAGCGGCGGCGCGAGACCCGGCTGCCCCTGCCCCGACGCCTGGTGGCAACCCGAACACGTCTCGAGATAGAGCGCCTTCCCCTCATCGCCGGCAAAGGCCGGCGATGACGACGCGATCGCGATCATCGCGAAGAGAAAGCGCGATCTCATTCCGCCAGCCCGACGACGATGGCGACCGTGCAATGGACCCCCTGCTGACCGTTGGCGACACACCAGCTCGATTCACTGGCCAGGCCCATGCGATAGCCCGGACGGTCGCGCTCCTGCCGCGTGCAGCTATCCCCGCATTGGCCCGCCTTCCCGCAACAATCGTTGTATGAAACAAGATAATCCTTGTTGTCCCTGGGGTTACGGCACGTGCCGACCCAGGCCACCTTCGACGGCGTGGTTCCCGGCGGGCACTGGGTCACGCTGCCGCCGCATTTGCTGCAAAGCCCGCCATGCAGCGAGCAATAGCGCCAATACTGGCAATCGTCGGGAATCGTGCCGCCCGCCTGCGGTTCCGCGGCATGGGACACGCCATTCGAATTGTCATAGGGCAGCATCGGCAGGATCGCGCCGCCGACGAAGATTGTCCCCGCCTTGTGGAGCAGGCTGCGGCGTCCGGACATGCTGGCGATACGGCGCATGCCGGCCTCGGCCAGGCCATCCATCCATTCAACCCAATTATCGACCCGCTTGGCCATCCGGTGGAACTCCTTTCATGTTTCAGATCATGGACTGTGGCAGGGGATACGGTTCTGAAAATGCTTGTTTCTATGCCGCTGGTTGCGCGTCGAGATAGGACTGGATAGAGCCGAATTTCATCTCGAATGCGTTGAGCAGGCTGTCGAACTGTTCACGGCTGTTGATCAGCCCCTTGGCACGAATGATGCCGTCCCGGTCGAGCAGGACCGCGTACGGAAGACGCGCGACCCGATAGGCGATCCCGAGCTCGGCCGAGACCACATAAGGGTAGCTCCCCAGGCCGGCTTTCTCGATGAACCGCGCGTGCTGCGCGCGCTCTCCGTCGCTGGCCAGCACCACATCCAGCCAACTGCCTTCGGCCTTGCGGATCGACTGGATGATAGGAAGCAACTTCTTGCAGACGGGACAGGTCGGAGACAGAAAGAACACCAGCGTCGCGCGCGTTGCTCCACGCCCGATGACAGCCGTGCCGCCCGTCAGGCTGGCAAGGGTGAAAGGGGGTGACTGCTGGCCGACGGCAGGCCCCGAATCGTTCACCAGCGCGCCCATGGGCGCAATGCGTTCGAACAGAATACCCACCTGCCGGCCCAGCGCGAGCAGGCAGAGCGCGAGCGCCACCAGAAGAAGGACGATGACCGCCAGGATGAAAATGATAAGCGTCATATCAGGTTCTCACGAATCCGCCGTCTTGCCGCGTAAGACGGACCAATGATGAATTGGCAAGAATCTGCTCTGTGAGCAGGAACACGATCCAGAACGAGACTCCGCAGAGAACGGCGATTCCGGAACTGAAAGCGTCAAATCCATGCGATGGATACGCCATCGCGACGCCAGTCATTGCCATAAGAAGACAATTTCGAACGACCAACGACCAGGACAAATGCTGGACCGCGCCACCACATCCGCATTCGATATCGGTATGTCCACGAACGATATTGACCGCCATGCCGAGGGCGTAGGCCGCCAGCAATCCGCCGGCCAGAGCCAGTCCGAAAATCCGGCCGCCAGGGACGACCTGAAGCAGAACCACCAGCAGTTCAGCCGCTACGAGCACGCCGCAGGCGACAGACAGAAACACTTCCGGAATGATCCGGTAATCCGCGACATAACCGGTGAATACGGCAAAGTCGAAGAGCTTGTGCCCGCCCGCCCGCAGGAAGACGAGCAGAATGAAGACAACGAGAGAGAGCGACAGGTCCGATGGGGCGCCGGCATGCATTACAGATCGCCCATGATCATCGTGGCGAAACCGAAATCCGTATGCTCGGCCGTCTTGCTGAGAGAGAAACCGTGTTTTTTATCGGCGGCATATTCCTCGATGAGATTCTTATCCATATTCAGGCCGTAGAGGACCGGCTTTTCTCCCGTGCTGACGGCGATCGTTGAAATATCGTCCACCGGAGAGCGCGAAAGCAGCGTCCTGCGCGTCAGGTCATAGGCCCAGATCTGCTTGCCGCCACGATGATGCGTACCCTCATGATGATTGGGATACATCGGGACGAACAGAACATTATTGGCTGCGTTGTAGCCGAGGACACCATAGCCCGAAGTGCCCCAGTTGCCGGGAATCCCCCGCGTCAGGCTGGTAACGCTGACGGTCCTGATCACGCCGCTCTGGTCCGACAGCCGATATATGTTGGCGTTGTAGGAAATGAACAGCAGGTCCCCGCCCGCCCGCGCCGACGCCAGATAGATCGGGTCATTGTCGACGTCGAAGATCTTTTCGCTTCTCCGTGACGTAAAGGTCGAACCGTCCGCCCCCAGGGTGAACGTCATGAAGCTGCCATCGGTGCAGATGGTGGAAAAACCATGCCCCTGAAGGGTAGGATAGATGCCATAGCAGCCCGGCTGCGGTATTTCCTGCAGAACCTTGTCGTTTACCAGATCGACGACGGTAACGGACGTCGCCGGAGTCGCGTTCTGGACATAGATGAACTTTTCATCCGCGCTCAGGCGCAGTTGCGCGGCATCGGGCGTATATTGCGTGATCTTGAATGGAAGGCGGATTTCCTTCTTTACCGTATTGGTGGGTACGTCGAAGATCTGAAGGACGTCTTCTCCGGTTCCATAGGTAATACGGCTGAAGAAGCTGGACGCCATATAGGCGGTATTCCCGTCGCGCGAGAGCGTGGACAGTCCCCACCCACCCCCACTGACACTCCCTTTCAGGGTCAGGTCCCGCGCCGAATAGATGTACAGCGTGCTGCTCGCCATCCCCATCTGGTTGACGACGACATTGGGACCCGGCGACATCCGCGTCTTGACCGAGACGGTTTCGGGTACGAACGATGCGTCATCGGCATGAACGGCAACGGGAAACAGGGCCAGGAACATCAGCCACGAACCGGCGGTGATCATTTTACCCATCAAAATCTCTCTCCGCGACTGCATTTTTTTGTGGGTAGCAGGTCGGGTGAGAGGGCAATATCCAGCTTCGTAAATTTAATTGCACAATTATTGTGCATTCGATACGTTGCTCATATGAAATGGTGAAGGGCGCGAAAATGTCACAGAGTTTCAGGATGCAAAGGTTCGCCGATGCGTCCGAACAGGAGACGGCCCTGCCAGGCTGGGAACAGCGCTACATGCAACTGGGGAGAGGTGCGTTCGAGGGCGCGGTCAAGATCGCGTCGTTCGGGCATGTCTCGATCATCGAGGAGACGATAAAAGTCTCCATCGGTCAGACCACCAGCCCCCCACCGGACAGCATCGCCATCGTGCTGCCGCTCCACGCCAGCGGCGGCGGGTTGATCAACGGCCGGCAACGCCACGACAAGGCATTCCTCCATGTCGGGGGGCATGAAATCACCGCGGTCGGCAAGGAAGATTGTCACGCCTATTATATTCTGATCGAGCGGGTGGCGCTGCCGGAATTCGACCCCCGACGATTCAGTGGCGTCATGCCGGTATCCGCCTATCCGGAAACGCCCTACATGGCGGGCTGGCTCGCGGCGCTGATGTCGGCCGCGTCGGATACCGCCCAGTGCGCCACGGGACAGCTCGACACTATTATCTCCGGTCTCGTGACTGACCGCGTTTCAGAGATGGTGTCATGTGCCGGTCGCGGCGCGGATCCCGCCCCCCTGCGCGGGACGTTCGCATATAGCGTTTTCTCCCGGGCTCGCCACGTCATCGACGAATCCGACGAAACGTTCCTCTCCGTCGCCGCCATTGCGCAGCAGATCGGTATCCCGGCCTATATTCTCCGATCCGCCTTCCAACAGGTAACGGGCATGACACCGCGCGCGTGGCTGCGCCAGCGAGCCCTGGACCGCGCGCGACGCGCCATGCTGGCACCCGATCTGGCGCGGCGGGGCGTATCCCATATCGCGATGGAATGCGGCTTCTTTCATCTCGGGCGCTTTTCGGCCTATTACGCCGAAACATTCGGCGAGCCGCCGGCCAGGACGATCCGGAGAGTCATGGAAGGGCGCGCGGCCTAAAACCGCGCGCGCCCCCGAAAAGCCATCAAATCAGACGCCGGCCCGGGCCAGGGTCGCGGTCAGGCGGCTGGCGAAGCCCGCCGGGTCCTTGGGGCTCTCGCCGTCCTGGATGCGCGCCACATCCAGCAGGATCAGCGCGACGTCATCGATCGCCTCGTCCCGCGCCACCCGCGCCGCCAGGTCGCGGATCAGCGGATGGGCGGCATTGATCTCCAGCACTGGTGCCAGGTCGGGCACCGCCTGGCCGCTACGGCGCAGCAGGCGCTGCAACTGCAGGTCCGGCCCCT
>NZ_JABXXP010000087.1 GCF_013376155.1 Nguyenibacter vanlangensis | reverse complement strand
GACCCTGGCCGACGTCGTGCTGCCGTCCGCCCCGGCCGGACTCGCCGACAGGACGGACTGCATCATCGCCGACCTGGGCCAGCCCGAGGCGGCGGCACGCGTCGCGGCATTGCGGCCCGACCTGGTCTTCCACCTGGCCGCCATCGTCTCCGGCGACGCCGAGGCCAATCTGGAAAAGGGCTATCGCGTCAATCTCGACGGCACGCGCGCGCTGTTCGACGCGCTGCGGCGGAACACGGCGGACGGCCCCCGGCCACGGGTCGTCTTCGCGTCGACGAACGTGGTGTTCGGCGGCGACATGCCCGACATCATCGGGGACGATTATCTCCTGACGCCGCAGACCAGCTACGGCACGCAGAAGGCGATGTGCGAATTGCTGCTCGCCGACTACACGCGCCGGGGCCTGATGGACGGCATCGGCCTGCGCCTGCCCACGATCTGCGTGCGGCCGGGCAAGCCCAACCTGGCGGCGTCGGGATTTTTCTCGAACATCATCCGCGAACCCCTGGTCGGGCAGGAAGCGATTCTGCCGGTCGGCGAGAATATACGCCACTGGATGACCAGTCCGCGTTCGGCCGTCTCGTTCTTCCTGCACGCAGCCACGCTGGACCCGGCCGCCCTGGGGGACCGACCGAACCTGACGATGCCCGGCCTGTCGGTCACGGTTGGCGAACAGATCGAGGCCCTGCGCAAGGTCGCCGGCCCCCGGGCAGTCGCGCTGATCCGCCGCGTCCCCGATCCCGTCATTCAGCGCATCATCGCCGGCTGGGCACGCGCCTTCGATCCGGCGCGCGCGCACGCGCTGGGCTTCGTCGCCGAATCCGCTTTCGAGGACATTATCCGCGCCCATATCGAGGATGAACTGGGCGGCAGCCAGCCGGATATCCGCCGCGCGTCCTGACACGTTCCGATTTCAGAACGGGATCAACCCGTCTTGCCCCGCAACGGGGCCGGAGACAGCCTGTCATGAGCACCACATTTTCCAAGTCCGTCCCCGGGGTCGGCTCCACGGCATCGCCGCTTCAGGATGCGATCCGCAAGGCGCGCATCCGCCTCGTACCTTTCCTGATCCTGATGTACATGCTGGCGTTCCTCGACCGCACCAATGTCGGCATGGCCAAGCAGGCGCTGGCCGACACCCTTGGGCTGTCGCCCGTATCCTTCGCGCTCGGCGCCGGCATCTTCTTCGTCGGCTATGCCTTGTGCGAGGTTCCCAGCAACCTGATCCTCCACCGCGTCGGCGCGCGCCGCTGGATGGCACGCATCATGATCTCGTGGGGCCTGATCGCCGCCTGCACCATGTTCGTCAAGGGCGGCATGTCGTTCGTGGCGCTACGGTTCGTCCTGGGCGTCGCCGAGGCCGGATTCTTCCCGGGCGTCATCCTCTATCTGACATACTGGTTCCCGCCCGAGGAACGCGCCCGCGTCATCGGCCATTTCTATGTCGGCTACGCGCTGGCGCTGGTCCTCGGCACACCGCTGTCCGGCCTGTTGCTGGCGATGGACCGGATCGGCGGCCTGGCCGGCTGGCAATGGATGTTCATGATCGACGGCCTTCTGGCCTCCGCGGTCGGCATCGTCGCCCTGTTCGCGCTGCCCGACCGGCCGGCCGACGTTTCGTGGCTGAACGACACGGAAAAACAAGCCCTGGCAATGGTCCTGGCCCGCGAAAGCCGGCGGAAGGAGGCCGAAGGCACGTCCAGTTTCCTGCGCGCCCTGCGCGATCCGTGGCTGCTGCTGTTCGTCGCGATCTATTTCCTGATCCAGATAAGCAATTACGGCGTGACGTTCTTCCTGCCCGACCAGGTCAGCCAGCTCCTGGGCGTCGGAATCGGATTGAAGGTCAGCCTGATCGCCGCCCTGCCATGGCTGTGCGCGGTATTCGGCGTCTTCTTCTGGCCGCCGCTGGCCGCGCGCATCAATCGCCCGCGCACCTTCTTCCTCGTCGCCCTGCTCTGCATCGCCGGCGGCACTCTGATCTCGGCCCATGCGACGCCGCAGGTCGGTATAGCGATGCTATGCATCGCGGCCGCCGGAATCATTTCCGCCCAGGCCATCTTCTGGACCTTCCCAACCGATCGCTTCGGCGGCACGGCGGCAGCCGGCGCCATCGCCGTCATCAACGCATTGGGCAATCTCGGCGGCTTCGCCGCCCCCAACCTGCGTGCCGCCGCCGATCACCTATTCCAGACGCGCACCGCCGGGCTCCACGTGCTAGGCATCGCGGCATTGCTCGGTGTGGCACTGGCCACGCTGCTGCCCGCGCGCGGCCGCCGCGTCATCGCCCCGACGGACCTGGCCTCCGACGACGCCGTCCACCTGTCCGCCCACCTGTCCAAGGACCTCCGGCTCCTGAACCGTATCGGCGTTCCCCGAAGCCTCAACTCTTGAGCATGCGAGGTCATGAGGACGAAGACAGCATCGATATAGCGGCCCATGTCGCATCCGCGTCAGGACGGAGCCCCCATTTGCTTGTCCATGAAGACACGCCTGAACCCGCCCTCCTCGGCGCGATGCGTCTCGCGGTACCCAAGACGGGCATAGAGCTGCAGATTCTCGGACATGGCCGCGTTGGTATAAAGGCGTATGCGGCCATAGCCCTGACCCGACGCGGTCCGTTCCGCGAAACGCATCAGCGCCCGCCCGATGCCGCGCCCCTGCATCGACGGCAGGACCGCGATATTGTCCAGCAGCATGGCGTCATCCTCCGGGATAAGGACGACGCACCCCGCAATCACGGCATCCTGCAGAAACACATGGATGCGCCGCGCGGCGATCAGCGTGCGATAATCGGCAAGCATCGGGCCAGGCGCGCGGCCCAGCCGGGCGACATAATGTCCATAAGCGGCCTTCACGACCGCCTCCACATTCGCCAGGTCGTCAGGTCGTGCCAGCCGGATATGGGGCGTCATGTCCCGACGCTACGATGCCGCACCGGATGCGGCAATCTCCCGACCGGATGCGAGGCAGGGGGGACGCGGGGCAGGGGCCATGACGGCCCGCATCGACGCCCGGACCCGCCGCCCTTGCCGGGACATGGCGACGTGCTCATGTCATGGATGGCACGACAGGTGGCATGGGGAGCATGATGCATGGACAAGGACGGTTCCGATGCGGATCGCGCCTATGGCGGCACCCCGGAACGGCGGATCGCGCTTCTGATCGGGCAACTCCCCGAATGGATGCGGCCCGCCATCCACCGGCTGCGCCAGCCGGCGGCACGCTGGGTGCGAATCCCGGTCGGCGTTCTCCTGATCCTCGGCGGCTTCCTGTCTCTGCTGCCGGTCTTCGGGCTGTGGATGCTGCCGCTGGGGCTGTTGCTGCTGGCCGACGACCTGCCGCCCATGCGGCGCGTCAGGGATCGGCTCCTCTGCTGGATCGAAATGCGTCACCCACGCTGGATGGGCCTTGCAACGCCGCCGTCTCGCGACTGAACGCCAGGACACCTCCGGCTGACCGCTCGGATCGAACCCTTCCCGCCGTCAGACATTCCCACCATCCAGGAACAGCGACACCCCGGCAAGAGGCTCGCCATGCCCATCGACCGTCGCACGCTGCTGAAGCTCGCCGCCCTCGGCCCGGCAATCGGCGCCGCGCCGCGCATGGCGGGCGCCCGGGATGCAACGGAAGAAATGGCGCGGCAGAAGCCCGATTACACGCTGCGGATCGCCCCAGGACTGGTCGAACTCGCGCCCGACCACATCGTCTCGACCACGCTCTATAACGGCCAGTTCCCCGGACCGCTGCTGCGGCTCAAGCAGGGCAGGCGCGTCGTGGTCGACATCGTCAACGACACCGACACGCCCGAACTCGTCCATTGGCACGGCCAGTTCGTGCCCAGCGAAATCGACGGCGCGGCCGAGGAAGGCACCCCCTTCATCCCGCCGCACGCCATGCGCCGCATCGCCTATGTGCCACAGCCCGCGGGCTTGCGTTTTTACCATACCCATATCGTGCCCGGCGCCGATCTCAGCCGCGGCACCTATACCGGCCTCGCCGGACCGGTCTATATCGAACCGGCGGCGGATCCCGGCGCTTACGACCGAGAAATCTTCCTGGTGCTGAAGGAATTCCTGCCCTCCTTCAGCCGCGGCGGCGACATGGCGGTCGACGCGCTCGCCGGCGCGCCGCTCGCCGCATTGCAGCGGATCGGCCGGCAGGCCGACAGGCAGTTCAACGGGCCCAAGGGCTACGAGGTCGGCTACGCGCTTTTCGCCGTCAATGGCCGGATGCTGGGTCATGGCGATCCGATCCGCGTCCGGCAGGGCGAGCGCGTGCTGCTCCACGTCCTGAACGCCAGCGCAGGCGAAATCCGCAGCCTCGCCTTGCCCGGCCATAATTTCCGGGTGGTGGCGCTCGACGGCAACCCGGTGCCGTCGCCGCGCGACGTCCCCGTGCTCTGGCTGGGCGCGGCCGAACGGGTTTCGGCCATCGTCGACATGACCCACCCCGGCATCTGGATCATGGGCGACCTGGCCGACGACGACCGGCAGCGCGGCATGGGCATCGTGGTCGAATATGCCGGCATGACGGGCAGCCCGCAATGGACGCGGCCGCAGCCGTTCCGTTGGGACTATGCACGCTTCGGCAGGCCCGATGCGATGCCGCCTCCGCCGGACGAGACGATCGAAATCCTGATCGTCAAGCAGAACGGCGCCCTGAACGGCTTCAACCGCTGGACGCTCAACGGCCGCGCCTTCTCGATGGATACGAAACAGCCCGCCTACACCCTGCACCGGGGCCGGCGCTACCGGTGCACGTTCCGCAACGCCAGCGACGACATCCATCCGCTGCACCTGCACCGCCACAGTTTCGAACTGACCCATATCGGCGGAAAACCCACCGCCGGACTCATCAAGGACGTGGTGATGCTCGGCGGCTTCCAGGAACTGTCCTTCGACTTCACGGCCGACAATCCCGGACCTACCCTGTTCCACTGCCACCAGCAACTGCACATGGATTTCGGATTCATGGCTCTGTTCAATTATGCGTAGAATTATTATCCGGTCCGCCGACTATCCGGTCCACCGACTGATCCACGCGCTCCTGATCGGGCGTCTGCTAAACCAGACTTGCCCTCTTCAATCATTGAAACCTGATGGTCGCGAGATGATCGATCAGGGCCCGTACGGCCGGGGTCAAACCATGCCGGGTCGTGAAGACAAGATGCACGATTCCATGAAGGCCGCGCCATTCCGGAAGCACGCGAACAAGTTCGCCCTGGTCAAGCGCCTGGCGACAAAGGTGATCCGGGATAAGCGCCACACCTAGCCCGGCAACAGCCGCCTGCCGCACGGCAGCAAAATCGGCACAACCCAGTCGGGGCTCATGACGCGCGATATGGGACCGCCCCGCATCGGTCTGCAGGTACCATTCGCAGATCGCATCCTCATCGGAGGTGGAGAGCGTCGGCACCGAGGAAAGATCGTCGATGTCCTGCAACCGTCCGGCCAACCCTGGCGCGGCGACGAGAATACGCGTGGAATTGCCCAGCGCGCGCATCGTAAGGGCGGCATCGCCAACCAGCGCCGTGCGTATTCTCAGGGCGACATCGACGCGCTCCGCAATCAGATCGACCGCGCGATCGACCGCGACAAGCTGAAGCCGCACCTTCGGATAGCGGGCCAGGAAACCCGATACGGTTTCCGAGATCTCCTCGATCATTCCAGTCGGACAACTGAAGCGGATGCGACCCTGCGGTTCGCTCTTGGCCTGCGCCACAAGGGACTCCGCCTGTTCCATTTCCGTCATGATGAGTCTGCAGCGCTCGTAAAAGGCCTGGCCGATCTCGGTCACGCGGAAACGCCTGCTCGTCCGTTCGATCAGCCGCAGCCCAAGGCGCGCTTCCAGGGCCGCGATGCGTCGGCTGAGCTTCGATTTGGGCTCCCGCAACGTTCGGCCGGCAGCCGCGAAGCCGCCATGGCGGACGATTTCCGCGAAATAGATGAAGTCGTTCAGGTCGGATTTCATGCATCGTTCCTCCTAGTGAACGCTGCGTGCCACAAACGACGACTTATCGCATCATCGTTCCAGGATCATGTTCGTCTCACCGACGCACGAGCGTCGAAGACAAGGAGACAGGACAATGACAAACAGGTTCGAAAACAAGGTCGTGGTGGTCACCGGAGGGACGAGCGGCATCGGTCTCGCGACCGCGAAGGCGTTCGCCGATGACGGCGCCTTCGTCTTCATCACCGGCCGACGCCAGGAGACGCTCGATGCCGCTGTCCGCGGCATCGGCGGCCGGGTAACGGGTGTGCGGGGCGATATGGGTCGCCTCGAGGATATCGACCGCCTCTATGATGCCGTGCAGCAGAAGCACAGCCAGATCGACGTCCTCTTCGCCAATGCCGGTGGCGGCGAATTCGCACCACTCGGCGCAATCACCGAGGCGCATTATCAATCGACCTTCGACAGCAACGTCAAAGGCGTCCTGTTCACGGTCCAGAAGGCCCTTCCGCTGCTGCGCGACGGCGCGTCGATCGTCCTCAACGCATCGAACGTCAGCGCGGCCGGGACACCCTCATTCAGCGTCTATTCCGCAAGCAAGGCCGCCGTGCGCAGCTTCGCACGCAACTGGATGCTCGACCTCAAGGATCGCCACATCCGGGTCAATGCGATCAGCCCCGGCGTCACCGAGACCGCGGGCCTCGATCATCTGTTCGGCGGCAGCGAGCAGGCTGAAGGAACCAAAAATTACCTAGCGGGCCTGATCCCCGCCGGACGCATCGCGCAGCCCGAGGAAATCGCCCGCGCGGTGCTTTTCCTCGCCTCGGACGACGCAAGCTTCGTCAATGGCATCGAACTGTTTGTCGACGGCGGCCAGAAGCAGATCTGAAGCATAGCGCCCACCGCCCCGTCGCTGAATGGCCGGCACGAGACAACTACAGCATTGCCGGAATTGCCCATTTCGGATGGCTTGGGCGACATCAGGTGCAGACGTTTGCGCTTGATCTGACGGACTGCATGCCACTGCTCGTGTTGGACGCCACGCGTCCAACACGCTGCAAGCATGACCCCCGGCCTGCGAGGGCTGCCCCATATCTCCAGCGCGATACTGCTCAGTACTGACGCAGCAGCCCCACCAGCCTGCCCTGGATGCGCACCCGATCCGACGGCACGATGCGCGTCTCATAGCGCGCATTGGCCGGCTCCAGCGCGATCGCGCCGCCCTTCCGCCGCAGCCGCTTCAAGGTCACTTCCTGGTCGTCGATCAGCGCCACGACGATCTGCCCGTTCTCGGCGATCTCCCCCTCGCGGATAATCACCGTATCCCCGTCCAGGATTCCGGCTTCGATCATCGAATCGCCCGTGACTTCCAGCGCGTAATGCGCGCCGTGCCCCAGCAGGTTCAGCGGCACCGCGATCTGCGACCCGGTCTCGCGCAGCGCCTCGATCGCCTGGCCGGCGGCGATCCTGCCATAGAAGGGCAGGTTGATCGACCCCGCTTCCGTCGCCACGGGCGCCCCGGCCAGCCGCCCGGCGAAATCGCCCCGGATCACATTGGGCACGAACGGATCGGCAGCCGGCGCCCGTGCCGCCTCCGTTTCCCGAACGGGGCCAGGGCCAGGGGCAGGGGCAGGGGAGGAAACAGCTTCCTCCGCCATCTGCGCCCCCATCGCCTTCCCGTCGGCCGTAACGACCTCCGGCAGGCGCAGCACCTCCAGCGCCCGGGCACGATGATGGCGCCGCCGCAGGAAATCGCGCTCCTCCAGCGCCGAGATCAGCCGGTGAATGCCCGATTTCGACCGCAGGTTCAGCGCATCCTTCATCTCGTCGAACGACGGCGAAAAACCGGTCTGCTTCAGATGCCTGTCGATGAACAGCAGCAGCTCATGTTGCTTGCGTGTCAGCATTGGCACCCCCGTGACCGAATTGAGCGACTTATTGGACGCGTGGTTGGCCGATCCGTTACCAGGGCAGGGAACAAACAGGAAACCTATTGATGTTGTTCTATATTGGTTCCCACCCGTCCGTCAACAGCACCGGCCCGCCCCGGCCCCCGGATCACACGAAAAAGACCGTGCCGAGGCCGTTTTACAAGCCGTGCTATCAAGCCAGAGCGGCCCGCAGAAAAGACGCGTCGGATTACCGGTCGCCCGGTTCGTGAAGCGGCCTCTCAGATCGACAGGCTGTCCAGCCGCAGCACCTGGCACGGCGCACCCGCGCGCGCCGCCGGCGCATGCGGCGGCCGCAGGATCAGCGCCTGGCTGTCGGCCAG
>NZ_JABXXP010000086.1 GCF_013376155.1 Nguyenibacter vanlangensis | reverse complement strand
CGCGCGCCTGCTGGCGGCGGACGGCATCGAGGCCCGGCAGACCGATCTGTCGCCCTGGGGCCTGCGGGTGCCCGGCCGCCAGCCGGTCACCGCGACCGCGGCATTCAAGGCCGGTCTGGTGGAAATCCAGGACGAGGGCAGCCAGATCGTGGTCGCCGCCGCCGACGCGCGTCCCGGCATGCGAGTGCTGGATTACTGCGCCGGCGCCGCCGGCAAGACGCTGGGCATGGCGATGACCATGCAGAATCGCGGCCACATCGTCGCCTGCGACGTCTCCGAAGCCAGGCTGGAGGGCGCGGTACGCCGCCTGCGCCGCGCCGGCGTGCACAATGCCGAACGGCATTTGCTGGTCCCCGGTGATCGCTGGGCCCGCCGCCGCGCCGGCAGCTTCGACCGGGTGCTGGTCGACGCCCCCTGCACCGGCACGGGCACCTGGCGGCGCAATCCCGACGCCCGCCTGCGCCTGACCGAGCAGGACGTGGCCGAACTGACGCGGAAACAGGCCGAAATCCTGGCCGTCGCGGCCAGTCTGGTTCGCCCGGGTGGCCGGCTGGTCTACGCCACCTGTTCGATCCTGCCCGAGGAGAATCAGGACCGGATCGACGCCTTCCTGCGCGCCACGCCGCATTTCCGCCGCGCCGATTCCACCCCCGACTGCGGCCTGCCGCCCGGCCTCGCCCGGGACGGGATGATCGCGCTGTCTCCCCTGCGGCATGGCACGGACGGGTTCTTCGCGGCGATCCTGGAACGGACCGCCTGACAAGGCGGCTTTTTTTCTGGTCGGAAGACCGGATTTCTCCAATCATCATCTGATGCGTGCCCGCCTTGTCGGGCCCAAAATCCGGGAAGCGGGCATGCAGGACAACCTGGCCATCGGCATCTTGTGCGTACTGGGCGGCGGCATCGGCGCCCAATGGATCGCCTGGCGCTTCCGCTTGCCGGCCATCGTGCTGCTGTTCGCGCTGGGTCTGCTCTACGGTCCGGGCACCCGGCTGCTGCATCCCTCGGCGGCGATCGGCCGCTATTTCCACCCCATGGTCTCGCTCGCCGTGGCCTTCATCGTCTTCGAGGGCGGTTTGGCGCTGGATTTCCGGCAATGGCGCGCGGCGGGCGAGGGGGTACTGCGCCTGACAGTGGTGGCCCTGCCCATCAACTGGGTCCTCGGCGCCCTGGCGGCGCATTTCGTCGGACACCTGCATTGGGGGGCGTCCTGGCTGTTCGGCGCGATCATCGTGGTGACCGGCCCCACGGTGGTGCTGCCGTTGCTGCGCCACGCCAAATTGCGGCCGCGCGTCGCGGCCTTCCTGCGCTGGGAAGCCATCCTGAACGACCCGGTGGGCGCGATCCTGGCCACCCTGGTGCTGGAATTCCTTGTCATTCAGGGCAACCGGCATTCGGGCATGTTCATGGTCGAAATCGTGCCGCACCTACTGTTTTCCACCATGATGGCGCTGGGCTGCGGCGTGTTTCCGGCCGTGCTGGTCCGCTTCCTGACGGTGCGGGACCTGATTCCGGAAATCCTGCGCATCCCCATCATCCTGACCCTGGCGATGAGCGTCTTCGCGATCTGCAACTTCATCATGGAGGGGGCGGGCCTGATGGCGGCGACGGTGTTCGGCATTGCGCTGACCAATATGCGCGTCACCGGCATGTCGGAATTGCGCAGGATCAAGGAATCGCTGGGCGTGCTGGTCGTGTCCTGCCTGTTCGTCCTGCTGACGGCCGACCTGCATCGCGATGTACTGAAACGGCTCTCGCTGCCGATCGTGGCCATGACGCTGACGGTGCTGTTCGTGGTGCGGCCGGTGGGCATCCTGCTGTCGACCATGCGCTCCAATCTGTCCTGGCAGGAGCGCCTGTTCGTCGGCTGGATCGCGCCGCGCGGCATCGTGGCCGCCGCCGTCGCCGGCGTGGCCGGCCTGCAATTGCAGGAGGCCGGCTATCCCAGCGCCGACCTCGTGACACCGGCCGTGTTCGCGGTCATCGCCACCACCATGATCCTGCACGGTTTCTCGCTGCGTCCCCTGGCCCGCACCCTGCGCCTGACCCTGTCGGACGAACCCACGCTGGCCATCGTCGGAGCCAATAGCTGGTCCACCGACCTCGCCGGGGTCCTGCACCGGCTGGGGGTGCCGGTCCTGCTGATCGACACCTATGCCGGCGCGCTGTCTCCCGCCATGCGCGCCGGCATCCCGACCCTGAGGGCCGAATTGCTGTCGGAAGAAGGGATCGAGATGCTCGAGGAACGCCCCGCCGACTATCTGATCGCGGCGACGCCCGACGCGATCTATAACGGCCTGGTCTGCGCCCGCCTGGCTCCGGATTTCGGACGCCAGCGGGTCTTTCAGGTTAGCCCCGGCGTTGCGCGCCTGGACCAGTATCGCGGGCTCAGCCGCGATTCGCGCGGCAAGGTGCTGGGCGAGCCGACCTGGAACTTCACCCTGTTCGACACGCTGTACGAACGGGGCTGGCGCTTCCGTGCCACCCCCGCCACCGCGCCGGCGCCCGGGATATCGCCGTCCTCGGCTTCGTCCCCGTCCTCGTCCTCGGCGGCCACCAGGGCCGCGACTCCCGCCGACGGCAACCGCCTGACGATCATGACGGTGCGCAAGGGCACCGCCATCCTGATCCGCTCGGTCGAGGACGAGATCCCGGCCGCTCCCACGCCTGGCGACATGATCATCGCCATGGAATCGCCCGCGCCCGCCGAATCGTCCTGAAAACACGCGGGGCCGGTCAGATACCGATCGGCAGGTCGATCTCGGGCACCGCGATCTCGGTCAGCCCGGCGGCCAGCAGGCGCCGCAGGTCCGATTCGCGCAGGGCGATGCAGCCTTCGGTCGGGCGCCCGTCCGGCGCCTGCAGATGCAGGAAGATGGCCGAGCCCCGACCCCGTACCGGCGGCGAATCGTTGTAACCCAGCACGATCACGATATTGTAAACATCATCGTCGCGCCACATCCGCTCATGCCGCGCGGGGTGGGGCAGGGTGACCGGCCGGTTATAATCCGGATGGGTCGGATCGTCGCACCAGCCGTCATGCGGCGCCAGCGGTTCCACCGGCAGGGCGCAGGCCGGCGGTGCCACACGATCGGCGCGGTACAGCACGCGGCGCAGCGGCAAAACACCGCTCGGCGTCGCAAGATCGCCTTCCTGCTTGAGAATTCGGATCCCTCCGGCACCGATCGCGGCCGGGACCAGCTCGCCCCTGCAACGCAGGCGTGCATCCGCCCCCGTATGCGTTTCCAGAACTGCGCGTATCATCGGGGTCTCTCCTGGCGGGTCGCTTTTTTACAAGAATCGGGCCTAATGTCCCGAATCCGAGATCCGCTGGATGTCAGATTCATAGTGGACACCAGATAAAATAATATCTTAGTGGCCTGTTGATCTCCGAAATTCGCCTACGAATTTCGAAGGCTGGACTAGACTGATCGGCGTCCGTGCGTCTGTATGGTCGCGAATGCGGGCCCGGGACGGCGTGGTTCGGCGGGTGCCGATTCCGAATTGGGAACGATATAGGCTATAAGGCGCTATCCCCCCACTGGAAGGGGAAAGGCCAAAAATAAAAGAGGGTTCGATGGCAGGTGCGCGTCCCATATTGATAGTGGATGACGATCAGACATTGCGTCATATGCTCGTCGAACAATTGCAGTTGGAAGGTGAGTTCCAGGCGATCGAGGCCGAATCGGTCGCCGACGCGTGGGACAAATTGAACGCGCCGGGCGCGCGCTTCGACGCCATCATCCTGGACGTCACCCTGCCGGACGGGGACGGCCGCGATTTCTGCGCCGAGCTGCGCCGCCAGGGCAAGCGGATCCCGATCATCATCCTGACCGGCTCGGATGACGAGACGGACGTGGTACGCGGCCTCGATGCAGGTGCGAACGACTACGTCGCCAAGCCCTTCCGCATCGCCGAACTGCTGGCCCGCCTGCGGGCGCAGATGCGCATCTTCGAGAACAGCGAGGACGCCGTCTTCTCGATCGGGCCCTATGTCTTCCGCCCTTCGGCCAAGCTGCTGCAGGAGCCGACGCGCAACCGCCGCATCCGCCTGACCGAGAAAGAGGCGGCGATCCTGAAATTCCTCTACCGCGCCGGCACACGCCCGGTCCCGCGCCAGGTGCTGCTGAACGAGGTCTGGGGCTATAACGCCGCGGTGACCACCCACACGCTGGAAACCCATATCTACCGGCTGCGGCAGAAGATCGAACCCGATCCCACCAACGCGTCGCTGCTGGTGACCGAGGGTGGCGGCTACCGCCTGGATCCCGAAGGCGGCCTGCGCGGCTGACGCGGACAAGGCGGCCGGCCGTCAGGCAGGCCGCCGATAGACGCCCAGGGTGGGTGGCCAGACGCCCAGGGTGGTGCTGCCGGCCGGCTAGGCCGAAAAATCCATGGCAACGGGCACATGGTCCGACGTGGTGGGCCAGTCCCGCGCATCGCGCAGTACGGTCATGTTCTGCAGCGATGCCGTCAGGTCGGGCGTCACCCACACATGGTCCAGCCGCCGCCCGCGATTCGACGCCTTCCAGTCGCGGTTGCGATAGGACCACCACGTATAGAGCTTCTCCTCGGGCGGCACGAAATGCCGCATCGCATCGACGAAGCCACAGGCCAGCCAGGCCTGCAGGCGGGTGGTCTCCGGCGGGGTATGGCTGACCACGTCCAGCAATTGCCTGTGGCTCCACACATCCTGTTCCAGCGGCGCGATATTCAGGTCACCGACCAGGATCGTCCGCCGGCTGGGCCGGCCGGTGAACCACGAGGTCGCCTCGTCGACGAAGGCCAGCTTGTGCGCGAATTTCGGATTCGCCTCGGGGTCCGGCACGTCGCCGCCGGCCGGCACATAGAAATTATGCAGCTCGACCGACGCCCCGCCCAGCGCGAAGGACGCCGCGATATGCCGGCAATCGCTGCGCGCGCACCAGTCGGGCGTGTCATCCAGCGGCGTCAGCGGCACGCGCGACAGGATCGCCACGCCATTATAGGATTTCATGCCGCGATGCTGGATATGGACATAACCCAGCGCACGCACCGCCTCGTCCGGGAACAATTCGTCCGGAACCTTGGTTTCCTGCAGGCACACGATATCGGGGCGCAGTTCCTCGCCCAGCCGCTCCAGCAGCTTCAGGCGCAGGCGAAGCGAATTGATATTCCAGGTCACGATACGCATATCCGTGCCATTGCCCATCATGTGCCCTCTGGCAAGGCCGAATCGGCACGCAGGATGGAATGGCGAAAATTCCGTGGGATAAGGGAAACAGAACGGCAGTGGAATGACGAACAAAACGGGATCGAGTCGCGTCGGCGGGAAGAACAGGAGTCGGTGGATTTTGTCCACCTCGGGGATTGACTTCTTTATTTTCCAAGAGATTGCTCGATTTTCACATATCCGTAGTCGATCCCAGCCTATAATTTAGCGTAAAATCAACGGATTAAATGATTTGCTTCTTTTTTATGCAATCCAAGCCGGACACAGGAAAACCGCTGTCGCCACGATTCTGTCAGCGCCTGCTCCACAGACTTATCCACATAATCGGTGGATGAATGGACGGCCTGTCTGATGGACGGCGACAATATGGCGCCGCTGGCCGTCAAGGGTGTCGGGGCCATTCAGAAGGCGCTGCTGACCATGCCGCTTTCGCCCGGCGTCTACCGGATGATCGGCGAGAAGGGCGAGGTACTATACGTCGGCAAGGCCCGGATGCTCAAACGCCGCGTGGTCTCCTACACCCATGTCGGCAAGCTGCCCGAACGGCTGCGCCGCATGGTGTCCGAAACGGTCACGATGGAAATCGTGACCACGCATACCGAGGCCGAAGCCCTGCTGCTCGAGGCCAACTACATCAAGCGCATGAAGCCGCGCTTCAACATCCTGCTGCGCGACGACAAATCCTATCCCTGGATTATGCTCACCGACGGCGACGCCTTTCCCCAGGTGACGAAACATCGCGGCAAGCCCGCCCGGGGCGCATCCTACTGGGGGCCGTTCGCCTCGGCCTGGGCGGTCAACCAGACGCTGAACCTGATTCAGCGGGTTTTCCTGCTGCGCTCATGTTCCGATGCGGTCTTCACGGCGCGCACGCGCCCCTGCCTGCTGTACCAGATCAAGCGCTGCTCGGCGCCCTGCGTCGGCCGGATCGACCAGGCGGATTACGCCCACCTGGTCGAACAGGCACGCGCCTTCCTGTCCGGCCAGCGCACCGGCATCCACGAGGAGCTGGTGCACGAGATGGAGCAAGCGGCCGCGTCTTTGGAATTCGAACGCGCGGCGACCATTCGCGACCGCATCCGCGGTTTCGCCGCGATGCAGGATTCCTCGGTGATCAACCCCGCCTCGCTGGACGAGGCCGATATCGTGGCGATCGCCCAGGCGGCGGGCCATTCCTGCATCCAGGTCTTCTTCGTCCGCGGCGGCCGCAACAACGGCAACCGAGCCTTCTTCCCCGCCCATGCGCGCGACGAAACCCCCGCCGACATCCTCGGCGCCTTCCTGGCGCAATTCTATGACGACAAGCCGCCGCCGGCGCAGATCCTGCTGAACGGCCCCATCGCCGAGCACGCGCTGATGGCCGACGCGCTGGCGATCAAGCGCGGCCGAAAGGTCGAAATCCTCACCCCCCAGCGCGGCGAGAAGCGCGCCGTGGTCGATCACGCCGAAACCAACGCGCGCGAGGCCCTGGAACGCCGCCTGGCCGAAAGCACCGCGCAGGCGCGGCTGCTGGACGGCATGGCCGACCTGTTCGGCCTCGACGGCGCGCCGAAGCGGATCGAAATCTACGACAACAGCCATATCATGGGGGCGAATGCCTATGGCGTGATGGTGGTCGCGGGGCCCGAAGGCTTCGACAGGCGCAGCTACCGCAAATTCTCCATCCGTGGGCCGGTAACGCCGGGCGACGATTTCGCAATGATGCGCCAGGTCTTGGAACGGCGCTTCAGCCGCGCGCTGCGCGAACGGCAGGAAGGGCAGAATGCCGCCGACTGGCCGGACATCGTGCTGATCGACGGCGGCGCGGGCCAGTATTCGGCGGTCCGCGCCGTGCTGGACGATCTGGGCGTGAACGACGTGACCCTCGTGGCCATCGCCAAGGGGCCGGACCGCGACGCCGGGCGCGAATGGTTCCATATGGCCGACCGGCCGCCCTTCCAACTGCCGCCGCGCGACCCGGTGCTGTACTATCTGCAGCGCCTGCGTGACGAGGCCCACCGTTTCGCGATCACGACCCATCGCGCCGGCCGCTCCAAGGCCCTGGTCCGGTCGGAACTGGACGATATTCCCGGCGTCGGTGCGGCGCGCAAACGCGCCTTGCTGAACCAGTTCGGCTCGGCACGCGGCGTCCGCCAGGCCGGTCTGGCCGAACTGGAAGCCACGCCCGGAATCAATCGCGAGACCGCCCGGGTGGTCTACGGCCATTTCCATCCCGGCTGGACCGGCGAGTGAGGGACGGGCAAGACGGGGGGGTGGGCAAGACAGGGACGGCATGCCCGGCCGGCATTGAGCGGATTCGTCATCAGACCGTCGTGATGGACCGTTCCTGTTCTACCCGTCTTGCTGTACTGTCCTTCGGTGATGCTGACTGACCTGCCCAACGTCCTGACCCTGTCGCGGATCGTGGCGATTCCCGTCCTGGTGGCCCTGGTGGCGATGGGGCGGCCGCTGACGGATAGCGCGGCGTGCCTGCTCTTCATCGCCGCCGCCTTCACCGACTATCTGGACGGCAAACTGGCCCGGGCCCGGCACCAATATTCCGACCTGGGCCGCATGATGGACCCCATCGCCGACAAGCTGCTGGTGGGGGCGTCGCTGATGGTCCTGGCCGGGACCGGCCGGCTGGCCTATGCCGCGCTCTATCCCGCCATCGTCATCCTGGCGCGCGAAATCCTGATCAGCGGCCTGCGCGAATTCCTCGCCTCCACCCGGATCAGCCTGCCGGTGACCCGCCTGGCGAAGTGGAAGACCGGCATCCAGATGACCGCGATCGGCTTCCTGCTGGCGGGCGACAGCACCGGGGCGCTCCTGCATCTGCAATGGCTGCGGGTCGGCCTGGTCGGCGCCGCCCTGCTCTGGATCGCGGCGGGGCTGACGGTGATCACCGGATGGGACTATCTGCTGGCCGGGCTGCGCCATATCGGCCGCACCGATGGCGCGTCCAAGATCGCATCCTGACCCGCGCGCGTCACGGCCCGGCTGGCCATGGCCTCTCATCGCCCTGGCTCTCATGCCTGGCGCGCCGG
>NZ_JABXXP010000085.1 GCF_013376155.1 Nguyenibacter vanlangensis | reverse complement strand
GGCCGACGGGGGGGCGCGTGCGCCTGGCGCGGGTGGATCGGGCCGACCCGGCCTGGGTCCCGGCGCGCGAACCCTACTTGCCCGCGCCTTTTCTGCTGATCCGGCGCGCCGCGTTCGATCGGGTCGGCGGCTATCGTCCGCTGGTCGTCGCCGAGGACAGCGACCTCTACTGGCGTCTGTCCGAAATCGGGACCCTGCGCAATATCGACGAAAATTTCGGGGAGTACCGCGTCCACGCCGCCAGCATTTCCAGCGCCTCGATCCGCAACGGACGGTCTCTGGCCTTCTGGTCGCAGATCGCGGCGCTTTCGGCGCGCCGCCGCCGCGCGGGGCAGCCCGATCTCGACGGCATCATCGCCGACGCCCACCGATATGCCTCGGCCGTCTCGCTCCAGGATTTCCACAGGGCGGCCGCTCCGGCGCTGACGGACCACGAGAGCGCCTGGCTGGCCCTGGCAATGGGCATGAAGCTGGTGACGCTGGCCTTCTACCGCCCCTATGAGCTCGAGGCTTCGGATTGTCTTTTCATCCGCGATGCCCTGCGCACGGCGGCAGCGGGTCTTCCGGCGGAAAACCGGGCGGAAATCGCCGATCACCTGCTGGGAACGGCAACCCGGCTGGCCATCCGCGGCCGCGTCGCGGATGCGCTGAAACTGGTTTCGCCCGGGCGCTATCCGGCATTGCTCGGACGGATCTCCTTCCGGCTGGCGCTGCCCGATTCATTGCGCAACCGGGTCAAGAAAGCGGCGGGCCGCGCTCAGCCGGCCTGACGGACAGACATATCGCGCAAGCGCGCATGAAGGGGGGAGGCACGGCAATGGCGGGGCAGGAGCACGGGCGGACGATCCGGGCCGGCGGGTTGGGC
This sequence comes from Nguyenibacter vanlangensis, assembly GCF_013376155.1. Lineage (GTDB taxonomy): Bacteria > Pseudomonadota > Alphaproteobacteria > Acetobacterales > Acetobacteraceae > Gluconacetobacter > Gluconacetobacter vanlangensis. The sequence continues at coordinate 7,468 of NZ_JABXXP010000085.1, read as the reverse complement.
CGGGCCGCAACCAGCGGCGTCTTATGGCTGATGATTCAAAGCCTCGCGGCGCGGGGCATCGGCTTCGTCTCGCAATTGGCGCTCGCCTGGCTGCTGACCCCCGCCGATTTCGGTGTGATCGGCCTGGCCTACACGGTCTTCGGCATCGCGAATGCCCTGGTCAGTTTCGGCGTCGACGACGTCCTGCTGCAGCGTCAGAAGGTCATGACCCTGTGGTCCGCGCCGGCATTCTGGATCTGCCTGTCGCTGGGAACGCTGGGGATGGCGGGCATGCTGGTCGCCGCCCCGTTCGCCGCCGCCTGGTACCATTCGCCCGAACTGGTCGGGCTGATCTCGGCGCTGGCGATCGCGACGCCGATCAAGACGCTGGCGACCGTTCCGTCGGTGCGGATCCGCGCGGACATGAATTTCCGTTTCCTCGCCGCCTATAACACGTTCGAAATCTTCGCCCTCCAGCTCGGAACGATCTTTCTGGCCTGGCTGGGATGTGGCGCCTACAGTTTCGCAATCCCGATCCCGGTCCTCGCGGTCATCAAGGCCGGTCTGTTCTGGTGGAAGGCGCCGCCGCGCATCGCCCGCACCTTCCGCAAGGTGCAGGTGCGCTATATCCTCGGCAGCAGCACGACCGTATTCGCAACCCGCACGATCATCGAAATCGTCAATCAGGGCGATTATATCGTTCTCGGGCTGATCGCGTCGCATTCGGTGGTGGGGCTGTATTTCTTCGCCTTTCGCTTCTCCGCGCAGCCGGTCCGCATGCTGGCCGGAAATTTCATCAATGTCCTCCTGCCGGCATTCGCCCAGTTGCGCGGCGATCCCGCCCGCCAGACCGAAGCCGCGCTGAAGGCCTGCCGCCTGCTCGCCTATATCGTGGTGCCGTTCTGCTTCCTCCAGGCCGCGCTCGCGGGGCCCGGGCTGCATTTCCTGTTCGGCACCAGATGGAGTGCCGCCGTGCCCTATATCCAGATCCTCAGCATGGGCCTGCCCTTCGACGCCGTGTCGTGGATCACCGGATCGCTGCTCAGCGCCCGGCGCGAATTCCGCCTGGGCCTGATGTTCGCCGCCATTTCGCTCCCGCTTTTCTTCGGCATGGCGATCGTCGGCGGTCTGGCCGACAGCGCCTTCGGCGTCGCCATCGCGGTGGGGCTGTATTATTTCACCTATCCGCCGCTCTGCTCGCTGCTGATCCTGCGGCGCTGCGGCGTCGCCGTCCCACGGGTGCTGGAACTCTACATCATGCCGTTCGTCCTGTCGGCGGTGGCCATAGGCGGCGGCTATCTCGCATCCTTTCTCCCGGTCATCCGCGCCTATGACCTGTCGCGGATCATCGTGATCGGGGGCGTGGGGTGCTGCCTCTATCCGGTTCTTCTTTTCCTGCTCTGCCGCGATGTCTTCGACCAGCTTGCCCAGCGATTCGGCGGCATGTTAGGGAAATTCCCGCGCCTCAGGGTCGCCGCGGCGTCGAACGGATAGAAAGGAAAGACCTTGACCCCGCGTCATTGATAAATAAGCGCTTTCCAAAGGCACCGCCTTTGGCGGGGTTCGGGGCAGAGCCCCGAAAAAACCGCTATTTCGGCAACCTGCCGGTTATTGCGATTGCCTGGCCATGGCGGATTTCCACCGATTGCGCACCACATGGCGGATTTTCTGCAGGGCCCGCACACCCGGCGACGGCAGCGCGTCATGCAGCAGCACCTGCAGGCGTGCGCTCAATGTCCGGCCGGGGCGCCGCACATAAACCGTCGTGCTTCTGGACGATCGGGCCAGCGCGCCCCCCGACTTGCCGCCGGTGTAGAAATACGCGATGACCGATTTGCGTTCCATGCCGGCCCTGATCGGACTCGGGTGCCCGTGCGCCGCGATCGCGGACTGGCTCATCAGGACCGTCCGTCCGAAACAGGGCACGATCTCGACCTGGCGAACCGAGGGCTTGATGCCCCATAATTCCAGATTCCCGCCATAGGCGGCTTCCCATCCCTCGTTCAGGTACGTAATCACGACCAGCCGATTGCATAACCCCGTCGTGGGATGTTTCTGAAAATCGACATGCAGGTCGAAATGCCCGCCCCCCGAGACGACATGCAGCCCGCCGCCATACAGGCTGGGATCGGGCAGAAGATTCGCAATGCCCGTCACCTCGCTCAGCAGCCGCAGAAACGGAGCCGATTGCAGAAAGTCGAAATAAGCCCGCATGACGGGCGGCAGGTCGGAATCGGGGGCCGTTCCCTTCTTCTTCTGCAATGCCGTATCATAGGATTTCCATATCAGGTCATCGCATGTGCGATATTCTTCCAATATCGCGTGCAGCCATTCCGCGGGAAATAACTGGTCGATGACCAGATGCGGAAACGGACGGGCTGCGAGATAACGCGCCCTCAATTGTTCGACAGGCGCACCCAATGCCAGACCTGGTACCGAGAGCGCAACGGAGGGAAGTGCCGGGGAGAGCTGCGTATTCTCTTTCGTAAACTCCATGCCGCCGTTCACCATTTGAAAAAGAAGCGGCCATGCCTGAAATACGCTGACGCGATGACATCCAAGCCGGCCAGGCCTTCAATCGTTGCACCCGAATAGCGGGTGATCGGGACCAGTCACGTCGACACGGACGCGTCTTGCCTCTGCTTGTCCACTCGGATCGTATGAGACATTATATTAACATCCCACAAAGATTTGCGATAAAACGTCTCACAAGACAAGCATTTTTTCACGCTTCGTCTCACTGCGCCTTCCGGACGGGCTTCCGGGCACTCGATGCATCACCGATACATATCCGGGGCCGAATAACTCTCTACCCCCAAACGGTCTTCATACCCGCGCGGTTGCCGCTGCCTTGCGCGAGGACTCCGCCATGCCCTGCCAGGAATCGATCGCCTTGCGGATCCTCTTCGTAAGGGGAACTTCGACAAACCGATAGATCGCGACACCCAGGGCAATCGCCAGGAAAACGGCAAGGCATTTGGTGGGAACGGTATGAAGGCCCGGCCGATAATGCAGCAGCCGCAGAACCGCCTGGACCGCGTCGAATGCCACCTGCTGGAAAAGATAGATGGAATATGATGCATTCCCAAGCATCAGCGCGAATGGCAGGGTCGGCATATAACCGCAGCGTTCGGCCCACATCAGCGCGGCAACCAGCAGAACCGTCGCCGTGCCGCTGACAAGAAGAGGAAAGACGAATGCCAGGCAGCCCATGACGCCGATAACGGCCATGACCAGGCCAAGCGCCGGCCAGGGCCGCAACTTCGTCAGGCTGATCCCGAATATCGATCCGAGACAGCACCCGGCCAGAAATTCCAGCAGATAGGGGCTGGTATAGAAATGAACGGCATCGACGCCCTGCGGCAGCATCGCCCCAAATGAAGCCAATGCCAGAAAGATGGCCGACAACAGGACCAACCGGTAACTGCCGCGGACCGCCAGCAGCATGCCGAAGACGAGATAGAAAAACATCTCGTAATTCAGCGTCCAGCCGATAAACAGCGTCGGCATCATGACGCCGTGTTCGTTAAGCGCGGGAATGAACAGGCACGACAGGATAAGATGCACCACCCCGTGGGAATAGGTGGACGGCATATAGATCCCGACGGCGGCCAGGACCGACGTGACGAACGTCGCAAGCCAATACATCGGCGCCACGCGCGTCAGGCGGTCGATGAAAAAATTCAACGGCCTGATCGATCGTCCTTCGGTCAGCGACACCATGATGATACCGCTGATGACGAAGAACAGGCCGACCCCGTATCTCCCTACGGTAAAGATCGGCGATACGCTCTGGAACTGGTGAAACAGCACGACCCCCACGGCCGCAAGCGCACGGAGGTATTGAAGGGACATTATGACCTTGCGGTCTCGCCTTATGCTTGACGGCATGCGCGCATATCCCACCATGTCCGGATTTGGACAGAACCGTAACGATGGCCGGCGGGCCGTGTCCATGTTTTTTTGTCGTCGTCCCGCGATGCCGCCTCGCTTTTTCGGCTCCCGGCCCATGCCGGCGCGGCCCGCGACAAGGCGGATCCACGCTCATCGCGTGAATGCGCTCCGCAACAAAATGGCGCGGATAACGGAATTTTGCGTATTCACCCGGCGGGACAGGGCAGGTCAGGACAGGTCAGGGCGGGGCAGGGGGGATCATCCGGCGGCGCGGCGCCGGATGACCGTCCTTCCCCGCCCGGTAACGGGCGCGTCGCGCGTCGCGATCCGCGCCGGGGCGGCGGATCGCGTCCGCCCGATCAGCCGGCCGTGGGCTGCAATGTCGCCATGTCGATGACGAAGCGATATTTCACGTCCGAGCGCAGCATCCGCGCATAGGCATCCTCGATCTCATCCATGCGGATCATCTCGATATCGGCGGTGATTCCGTGCGTGCCGCAGAAATCCAGCATCTCCTGCGTCTCGGGAATGCCGCCGATCAGCGAGCCCGCGAAACTGCGCCGCTTCAGGATCAGGCTGAAGGCCGCGATCGGCAGCTTCTCTTCCGGCGCGCCCACCTGCACCAGCGTGCCGTCGCGCTTCAGCAGGTTCAGATAGGCATTGATGTCGTGATCCGCCGCCACGGCATCCAGGATGAAATCGAACCGTCCCGTCTCGCGCGCCATGGCATCGGCATCGCGCGACAGCACGACCTCGTGCGCCCCCAGGCGCAGCCCGTCCTCGACCTTGCTGGCCGAGGTGGTGAACAGCACGACCTCGGCGCCGAAGGCCCGGGCGAACTTCACCCCCATATGGCCCAGCCCGCCCAGCCCGACGATGCCCACGCGCTGCCCGGGTCCCACCTTCCAGTGGCGCAGCGGCGAATAGGTGGTAATCCCCGCGCACAGCAGCGGCGCCACCGCCGCCGGATCCAGGTTCCCGGGCACCTTCAGCACGAAGGACTGGTCGACGACGACGGCCGACGAATAGCCGCCATAGGTGATGCTGCCATCCTGCCGGTCGCGGCCGTTATAGGTGCCGACAAACCCGACCTCGCAATATTGTTCCAGCCCGTCGCGGCAATTCCGGCATTCGCGGCAGGAATCGACCAGGCAGCCCACCCCCACCAGGTCGCCGGCGCGAAAGCGGGTGACGTTGCCGCCCGTCTCGACCACCCGGCCGACGATCTCGTGGCCCGGCACGCAGGGATAGACCGTATTGTGCCACTCGTTGCGCGCCTGATGCAGGTCCGAATGACAGACCCCGCAATACAGGATCTCGATTTGCACGTCGTCGGGCCTGACGTCGCGGCGGGTGAAGGAAAACGGCGCCAGGCGCGCCTCGGCGGCAGTGGCGGCATAACCGGTACATGCGAACATCGGAACGGTCCTCGTCTGTTGATTGAGAGTGTCTGATGGAAAGGAAAAGGAATCGACGTCCATCACGTCCATGCGGGCTTTCAGGACCGGGCAGGGGGGTCGTCACCCTGTCGATAGGCGCCCTGCCGCTCCAGCATCCAGCCCGGATATTCGGCCGGCAGCGCGCTGACCGCATCCAGGCTCCGCAGATCCGCCGCGTCCAGCGTCACCGCCGCCGCGCCGATATTGTCCGCCAGTTGCGCGGCCGTGCGGGCGCCGATGATCACGCTCGTCACCACCTTCTGGTGCAGCAGCCACGCGATCGCCACCTGGGCGACGCTGCATTCCAGCCGCGCGGCGATGGGCCGCATCGCATCGATCACCGCAAAGGCGCGCGGCCGGTCCACCGGCGGGAAATCGAACCCGGCCCGCCGTCCCTCGCCCGACAGGGCATTGCCGTCCCGGTCATATTTGCCCGACAGCAACCCGCCGGCCAGCGGGCTCCAGACCAGCAGCCCGACCTGCTCGGCGGCCAGCATCGGCACGATCTCGCGCTCCAGGTCACGCCCGGCGAGGGTATAATAGGCCTGCAGCGAGCGGATCGGCGCCAGGTTGCGCCGTTCGGCGATCCCCAGCGCCCGGGCGATGTGCCACGCCGCCCAGTTCGACACGCCGACATACCGGACGTCGCCTGCCCGGACCAGCACGTCCATCGCTTCCAGCGTCTCCTCGATCGGCGTGGCCGGGTCGAAGCCGTGCAGTTGGTACAGGTCGATATGGTCGGTCTGCAGGCGTTTCAGGCTGGCGCGCGCCTGGTCCAGGATGTGCGACCGCGACGCGCCCACTCCGTTCGGTCCCGCGCCGATCCGGCCATAGACCTTGGTCGCCAGCACGATCTCCTCGCGCGGCACGCCGACATTGCGCAGCGCCTGGCCGGTGATCCGTTCCGACAAGCCGGCCGAATAGACATTCGCCGTATCGATGAAATTGATCCCCGCCTCGATCGCCGACCCCACCATCGCGTCCGCCTGCGCCTGGCTCAGGTCGCCGATCCGGCCCCACATTCCCTGGTCGCCGCCGAACGTCATGGTGCCCAGGCATAATTCGGAAACGAACAGCCCGGTTCGTCCCAGCGGATTATAGCGCATGCTTATCTCCCCTATGCCGAGATGCCGCGCGCATCATGTCACTCGGGCCGGTCCCGCCGGAATGGGGAATGCTGTCACGTTCTTGCACGATCCTGCTTGCACGATCCTGCCGGGCGCCTCACGGCGCGGGCGGTCTTGCCAGACCGTCCGCCAGCCGCCACATCTCGGGGCCGGGAGGATCCGCATGCGGCCATCGATCGAGTATCTGCGCCGGCGCATTACCGCGCATTGCCTGAACAGCCGGACCGAAACCGCCGTGCCGGGGCTCAGCCTGACGCGGGCGGACGCGCCGACCATGCCGGTGCAATCCGTGCATCAGCCCACGTTCTGCCTGATCGCGCAAGGCAGCAAGCAGGTGGTGCTGGGCCCGCGGCTCTTCGCCTATGACGCGCGGCATTACCTGATCACGACGGTCGAACTGCCGATCACCGGCGGCGTCACCCAGGCCAGCGCCGACCGCCCCTACCTGGCGCTCACCCTGGCGCTGGACCCCACGCGCATCGCCGCCCTGCTGCTGGACAGTCCCGACGCCCTGCGGGATCCGGGCACGATGCCCGGCCTGGCGGTCAGCACGGTGACCGATGCGCTGCTCGATCCGGTGGCGCGGCTGGTCGGGCTGCTGGACCGCCCGGACGACATCCCCGTCCTCGCCCCGCTGATCGAGCGCGAGATCCTCTACCGCCTGCTCCAGGGCGAACAGGGCGCCACCCTGCGCCAGGCCGCCCGCGCCGACAGCCGCCTCTCGCAGGTCAGCCGCGCCATCGCCTGGATCCGCGACCATTACGCCGAACCGTTCAGCATCGGCGACCTGGCCGCCGAAACGGGCATGAGCCCCTCGTCCTTCCACCGGCATTTCAAGGCGGTGACGATGATGAGCCCGCTGCAGTTCCGCACCCGGATCCGGCTGCAGGCGGCCAGGCACATGCTGCTCGCCGACGGGCAGGACGCCGCCGGCGTCGGGTTCGTCGTGGGCTATGACAGCCCGTCGCAGTTCAGCCGGGAATATCGGCGCATGTTCGGCATCCCGCCCGCCCGCGACGCGGCCCGCCT
>NZ_JABXXP010000084.1 GCF_013376155.1 Nguyenibacter vanlangensis | reverse complement strand
GGATTCGCGCCGCCCTGAGTCCCGAGGCCGCGCCGCTGGCCGAACTGATGCGCCGCGTCTACCGCGCCATCCCGCCTGCCCTGCGCCGCGCGGCGGAACTGAACCTTCTGGCCCACCTGGAGAAATTGCAACAGGACGGACAGGCGGTTCACGGGCATGATGGCTGGCGCATCGTCCCGTCCCGTCCCGGGGCACCCGATCACACGCACCCGGCATAGCACCCGGCGATCCGCGGCCCGCCCGCGACCGTCCGGCCGTGCATCCCATCCACCCGGAGATCCGTTCGTTGAAGACTCGCCTGATGCTGCTGCTGTCCGCCTCGCTGCTCTGCCTGGGCCCAGCCCCCGGCCGCGCGGACGATCGCACGGATGCCAACCATGCGGCCCATCCCGCCCCCCATTTGTCCCAGCCGGTCGAACGGACCAGCAGCGGCACGGTGACGGTCGGCGGAAAATCCATCGCCTATCAGGCGGTCGCCGGCACGCTGGTCGTCCATCCCCATGGCTGGGACGATTCCGAGGACACGGTCCATCAGGAAATCCCGGGCAGCGACGCCCATGCGATCGACGGCAATCCCGACGCCACGGCGTCGATGTTCTACGTCGCCTATTTCCGCAAGGACGCCCGGCCCGAGACCCGCCCCATCACCTTCGTCTTCAATGGCGGTCCCGGCTCGTCGACCGTCTGGGTGCATATGGGCGCCTTCGGCCCCCGCCGGGTGGTGACGAATGACGACACCCACACCCCCGCCGGCCCGTACCGGCTGATCGACAACCCGCAAAGCCTGCTCGACGTCACCGACCTGGTCTTCATCGACGCGCCGGGCACCGGCTTCGGCCGCATCAACGGCAAGGACAAGGAAAAGCAGTTCTGGGGCGTCGACGAGGACGGCCAGGCCTTCACCGCCTTCATCACCCGGTTCCTGGCCAAATATGGCCGCTATAATTCGCCGAAATACCTGTTCGGCGAAAGCTACGGCACGATGCGCGCCGCCGTGCTGGTCAACGACCTGCAGAACCAGGAAAATATCGACTTCAACGGCGTCATCCTGCTGTCGCAGATCTTCAGCTACGACAACAGCGTGGACGAACCGACGCAGAATCCCGGCATGGACGAACCGTTCGTGCTCGCCCTGCCGACCTACGCCGCCACCGCCTGGTACCACCACAAGCTGCCGCAGCAGCCCACCGACCTGAAAGCTTTCCTGGCCGAGGTCGAGCATTTCGCCTCCACCGACTATCTGGTGGCGCTGCAGCAGGGCGCCGGCCTGTCCGCCGCCGACCGCGCCCGCATCGTCGAACGGCTGCACGCCTATACCGGCCTGCCGGCCGACTATATCCGCCGCGCCGACCTGCGGATCGACGGCGGCGAGTTCTCCAAGACGCTCCAGGCCGATGACGGCATGACCACCGGCCGGCTCGACACCCGCTTCTCGGGCCCCGTGCTGGACCCCCTCAGCAAGGAGGCCGGATACGACCCGCAATCCGCCTCGATCAGCTCCGCCTATGTCTCGCTGTTCAACGATTACGTGCGCAAGGTGCTGAATTACGGCGACGGGCTGACCTATCGCGCGGAAATCGACATCCCGCACTGGAATTTCCACCACGCCGCCGGCGGCCCCGACAGCCCGCCCTCGGACGGCCCGGCCAACGTGATGCCCGACCTGGCCCAGGCGATGAAGACCAACCCGACGCTGAAAATCATGCTGAATGCCGGCTATTTCGACCTGGCGACCCCCTATTACGAGGGGATCTACGAAATGCGCCACCTGCCCATCCCGGCGGCGCTGCAGAAGAACATCGAATTCCGCCAATACCAGTCGGGACACATGGTGTACGCCAACATCCCGTCCCTGACCCAGTTGCACGACAACATCGCCGACTTCATCCGCCGCACGGACAACCAGCCCGCAAGCGGATCGCCCGCGCCGTAGAGGCGAAAAAACATTGACGCGGACCGGTCGCGCCGTAAAGTCGTGACCGGTCCGACGCGACCAGCCGCCTGCGGCCGGCCGGCCACGGTGAACGCGTCTCCGGTTTCGTCCTTCCCCTTGTCCGGGCGAGCCCATCAGCAACGCAGGCCCTGATCCCGACGGTTCGCCCCGATTGGCAAGGTTGGGCATGCGTACCTTCAGACACGCGAAACTCATGGCATCCACGCTCCGCACGCTGCTTGCGGAACGAGGTGCTTCGATCGGCCACGCCGAGAGCCTGGAAATCGTCGCGCGACAGTTCGGCCTGCGGAACTGGAACATCCTGGCCGCCCGCATCGCCGCCGCCGAACGGCAGGAAACCCCCGCAGCGCTGCCGAAAGGCTGGTCCATCGCCGGCACGACCCCCGGAAACTACGCGATCGGCCTGGATGCCGCTCAAAGCAGCCGGACGGAGAAAATCGTCGCCATAAGCTGTCTCTTCTCGTCCCACGATCCGGACGCGGCCAGAATCCAGAACGGCTTCGGCACATTGATGCAGGCGATCGACGCACGCCCCTTCATCGGCAAGCGCCTGCGCTTCTCGGCCCTGTTGAAGACCCGGGACGTACCCGGACATGCCACCATCTGGATGCGGGTCGACGATAAAGCGCCGGATACGATCCTCTTCGACAATCTGATGAGCCGTCCCGCCGACGGCGCGCTGACGGGGACGTCCGACTGGACAGCGCGCCAGATCGTCTTCCAGATCCCCTAGAGCATCATCCGACCGGATGGACTCATCCGGTCGGATAAAGATGCTCGTTAAAACAAAGAGCTAGAGCCATATCCGTGAACCAGTGTGAATGGATATGGCTCTAGGACGCCGACAGCCTGCATTACGGGCTGCTGCTGACCGGCATGGGAACCGTCTGGGCAAAGACTTTCCGTCTCGAGGTCGTGGACGACCGCACGCCCCCTACCGCCACGCGGCAACATTATGAACGCCAGCGGCGCATGCGTCGCGTGATCGAGGGCGGTCCGCAGAACCTGGATTTCTCCGATATCGCCTGACCACGATCCGCCCCGGTGCGGCCGGGCACAAAAAAGCCGGCCCCCGAAGGGGCCGGCTTCCTGCTCTGTGATCCGGTCGGGATCAGGCCGACTTGGCCATGATCTCTTCGGCCACGTTGCGCGGCACCGGGTCATAGTGATGGAACTGCATCGTGAAGGACGCACGGCCCTTCGTGATCGACCGCAGGTGCGAGATGTAGCCGAACATCTCCTTCAGCGGCACCAGCGCACGGACCATGACGGTCGAGCCCGAGCTTTCCTGGTTCTGGATCATGCCGCGACGACGGTTCAGGTCACCCACCACGTCGCCGACATGGTCGTTCGGCGTGGTGATCTCGACATCCATGATCGGCTCCAGGATCACCGGGCCGGCCTTCTTCATGCCCTCGCGGAAGCAGGCCTTGGCGGCGATTTCGAACGCCAGCGCCGAGGAGTCGACGTCATGGTACTTGCCGTCCAGCAGCGTGAACTTGAAGTCCACGGTCGGGAAGCCCGCCAGCACGCCCGTTGAGGACTGCATGCGGATGCCCTTTTCCACCGCCGGTATATATTCCTTCGGCACGGTGCCGCCGACGACCTTGTTCTCGAACTGGATCTCCTCGTTCCGCTCCAGCGGCGCGAACTCGATCTTCACTTCGGCGAACTGGCCCGAACCTCCCGACTGCTTCTTGTGGGTATAGGTCTCGGTATGCGCCTGGGTGATCGTCTCGCGATAGGCCACCTGCGGCGCACCGATATTCGCGTCCACGCCATACTCGCGGCGCAGGCGGTCGATGATGATGTCCAGATGCAGCTCGCCCATGCCCGACAGGATGGTCTGGCCGGTTTCCTGGTCCGTCTTCAGGCGCAGCGAGGGGTCTTCGCCCGCCAGCTTCTGCAGCGCCAGGGTCATTTTCTCGACCCCGTCCTTGGTCTTCGGCTCGACCGAGATGTCGATGACCGGCACCGGGAAGCTCATGCGCTCCAGCACCACCGGATCGGTGGAGTCGGCCAGCGTGTCACCGGTCTGGGTGTCCTTCAGCCCCACGAAGGCCGCGATGTCGCCGGCGTGGACTTCCTTCACTTCCTGGCGCTTGTCGGCATGCATCTGGAAGATGCGGCCGATACGCTCCTTGTGGCCCTTGGTCGTGTTCAGGACCGAATCGCCCGAGCGCAGCACGCCGCGATAGACGCGCACGAAGGTCAGGGTGCCGTACTTGTCGTTGATGATCTTGAACGCAAGGCCGGCGAACTTGCCGTCCGGGTCGACCGGGATGATCGGCAGCTTGTTCTCGTCGACCTCTTCGTCCTCGGGCGGCGCGATGCGGATGCCCTCGACGTCGTCCGGCGCCGGCAGGTAGTCGATCACCGCGTCCAGCAGCGGCTGCACGCCCTTGTTCTTGAAGGCCGTGCCGCACAGCACGGGGCGGAACTCGCCCGAAATCGTGCCCTTCTTGATGCAGCGCTTCAGGGTCGCGACTTCGACGTCGCCCTTCTCAAAATATTCCTCCATGGCCGCCTCGTCGACGGCCAGCGCCGTATCCAGCAGCTCCTGGCGGGCCTCGGCGGCCTTTTCCTTCAGCTCGGCCGGGATTTCCTCGTCATGGTATTTCGCGCCCAGCTCGCCGCCTTCCCAGACGATGGCCTTCATCTCCACCAGGTCGACGACGCCGACGAAGTTTTCCTCGGTGCCGATCGGCAGCTGCAGCGGAATGGCGACGATGTCCAGCTTCTCCTTCAGCGTGTCGAACGCGCGGTAGAAGTCGGCGCCGGTGCGGTCCAGCTTGTTGATGAAGATGATGCGCGGCACGTTGTAGCGATCGGCCAGGCGCCAGTTGGTCTCGGACTGCGGCTGCACGCCGGCCACGCCCTCGATGATGAACACCGCGCCGTCCAGCACGCGCAGGCTGCGGTTCACCTCGATGTTGAAGTCGATATGGCCCGGCGTGTCGATGATGTTGATGCGATGGCCGTTCCACTCGCAGGTCACGGCGGCCGACGTGATCGTAATGCCGCGCTCGCGCTCCTGCTCCATGTAGTCGGTGGTGGTGTTGCCCTCGTGCACCTCACCGATCTTATGGGAAACACCGGTGTAGTACAGGATGCGCTCGGTGGTCGTGGTCTTGCCGGCGTCGATATGCGCGGTGATGCCGATATTGCGAATCAGCGAAAGATCGGACTTGTCGGACACGGGGGAACCTCCACAAGACAAATCAGGCGCGAACGGAACCTCTCCCCTCGCGCCTGCCAGAGCCGGAAGCTGCCCCCCATCCCCGAACCGGGGTTCCGGAAGATGCAGCCGGCGAAATAGACAGATGGGCCTGACATGCGTCAGGCGCCCAAAACATGCAAGCCCGGTCCGAACGAAAATTCGGACCGGGCTTGCATGCGAAACTCAAGCCGTTGCTTCGGCCTTCTTTTCCTGGGCGCGCAGGATGCGGCGCTTCAGGGCCTGGGCCTCGACCGGCAGCTTGCGGTTCGGGGTCGACAGCAGGAACGCGTCCAGGCCGCCATTATGCTCCACCGTGCGGATACCATGGGTGCTCAGGCGCAGGCGCACCGCGCTCCCCAGGATGTCGGACAGCAGCGACGTCTCCTGCAGGTTCGGCAGGAAGCGGCGGCGGGACTTGTTGTTGGCGTGGCTGACATTGTTTCCCGTCAGCACGCCTTTGCCCGAAATCTGGCAACGGCGAGACATGATATCATCCTCGGATAACTAAGGCCGAGGCAAGATGCTCCGGCAATGATCGTCAAGATTAGGCGCGGCTTATGGCCAAGCAGCCGCCCTCCGTCAAGCCGAAAGCAGCGATTCGGGGCATTTTCACCCCCTCCGCCCGTCCGGCCGCGCCAAAACCGGCATTCAGCCGGCGGGCCGGGCCCGGTCGCGATCCGGATGCAGCTCGCCCGCGCGGACGCTGTGCATCGCATTCTCCAGCATGGCCAGCATGGTTCCCTGGTCCATCGTGCGGGCCAGCAGCCCCAGCGATCCGCCCAGCAGGGCCGAGGCGATCGCGATCGGCGGCAGCTTCTCGCCCAGCATATATTCGATGGCCTTGTCGACCACCGCGCCGCAATGGCTCAGTTCCTCGGGCACCGATCCGTCATGGCCCAGCGTCGGATCCGCCGGGTTCTCCTGGTCCGTCCGCGTCATCGCGCCTCGCTCCCGTCCTTATCCATTATTCATTATCCATTATTCATTCACCCGCATTTTGCGCACCGTCACGCCCCAAGGCCAGTCCCCGAGGCCGCGCCCGCCTCCGCCCCGGGCCTTTTCCCGCCCCCGGCCCCGACCTCCTCCTCGGCCCGCTCCTCCGCCTGCGCCGCCCACATGCCGGCATACAGCCCGTCGCGGGCCAGCAGGCTGCGGTGGGTCCCGCGCTCCTTCACCACCCCGTCGCCCATCACAAGGATTTCATCCGCATCGACCACCGTCGACAGGCGATGGGCGATGATCACCGTGGTCCGTTCGGCCGACACGGTGCGCAGCGCGGCCTGGATCTCCTGCTCGGTATGGGTGTCCAGCGCGCTGGTCGCCTCGTCCAGGATCAGGATGCGCGGATTCTTCAGGATGGTCCGGGCGATCGCCACGCGCTGCTTCTCGCCGCCCGACAATTTCAGGCCGCGCTCGCCCACCCGCGTCGCATAGCCGTCCGGCAGCGCGGCGATGAAGTCATGGATCTGCGCCAGCCGCGCCGCATGCTCGATCTCGTCCTGCGACGCGCCCAGCCGGCCATAGGCGATGTTGTAGCCGATCGTGTCGTTGAACAGCACGGTGTCCTGCGGCACCACGCCGATCGCGGCCCGCAGCGCCGCCTGGCCGTAATCGCGCACGTCATGGCCGTCCACCACCACGCGCCCGGCCGTGACGTCATAGAAGCGGAACAGCAGCCGGCTGATGGTCGATTTCCCGGCCCCGGTCGGCCCCACGATCGCCACTCGTCCGCCCGCCGGAACGCTGAAGCTGACATCGTGCAGGATCTCGCGGTCGGGGCGATAGGAAAACCGTACATGCTCGAAGCGCACCGACGCGGCCGGCGCCTCGTCCAGCCGCGCCGGCAGGCCGATGGCCCCCGGCCGGTCGACGACGTCCGGCATCTCGTCCATCAGGTGGAACATCTGCTCCAGGTCCACCAGCGCGGTCCGCATCGCCGAATAGATGCTGCCCAGGAAATTCAGCGGCAGGTACAATTGCATCAGATAGGTGTTCACCAGCACGAAGCGCCCGACGCTCAGCCGTCCCTGCGCCACGTCCTGCGCCGCCAGCAGCATGACCAGCGTCAGCGTCACCGCGATGATCGCCGCCTGGCCGAAATTCAACCCGTTCAGCGAGACCTGGGTCCGGATCGCCGCGCGCTCATAGCGGGCCTGCGCTTCCTCGTAGCGGCGGCTCTCATGGTCCTCGTTGCCGAAATATTTGACGGTCTCATAGTTCAGCAGGCTGTCCAGCGCCTTCCAGCTCGCCTCGCTGTTGATCTCGTTCATCTCGCGCCGGATCCCGATCCGCCATGAGGTGAACGTGACCGTAAAGCCGACATAGGCCACCACCGCCGCCAGCATGATCGCCGCATAGCGCCAGTCGAACAGCCGCCAGATGACCGCGATCACCATCAGCGCTTCCAACAGGGTGGGAATCACATTGAACACGCCGACCCGCAGGATCGTCTCGATCGCCTCGGTCCCCCGGGCGATGGCGCGGGTTACGCTGCCCGACTGCCGGTCCAGGTGGAAGCGCAGCGACAGCGCGTGCATATGGCGGAAACTGCGCATCGCCGCGACGCAACTGATCCGGAAACGCACCGGCGCGAACAGCGCGTCGCGCCACTCCCCCAGCCCCGCCGACATCAGCCGCAGCATCCCGTACCCCACGATCAGCGCCAGCGGCATCACCGCCAGCCCCGCCGCCGGATCCCGGCCGTGATGCAAGGCATCGACCACCCGGCTGTACAGGTACGGCACGCAGATCGTCGCCACCTTGGCGGCCACCAGCAGAAAACACGCCCCCGCGACGCGCAGCCGGGTGCGCACATCGTTGCGGGGCCACAGATAAGGCAGCAACGCGCGCAGCGTGACCAGGACGGGGCGTTCCGGCACGCGCCGGGCATCGGATGGAGGCGGTGTCATGGTGCCGATGTGGCACGCCCACGGCGGTTTGCAAACCGTGCGGCGCCGATCCCGCCGGCCGGGATGCAGGATTGTCACAGCCTGACCCGCCCGGTATGGCATTCAGACCACCAGGAGCAGACCGGCATGACGTCCGACGCCGCATCTTTCCTCCGGCATATCGCCGCCTGCAACACCGCCCGCCTGCCCGGCCCGCGCACGCCGTTCCGCTTCGCCACCCCGCCCGCGGGCCACGCCCCGGGGGGCTGGGTCGCCCCTGAACTGGT
>NZ_JABXXP010000083.1 GCF_013376155.1 Nguyenibacter vanlangensis | reverse complement strand
GACCATCCCGCGATCCGCCGCGTCATGCTGCGCATGTCCCTGGTCTGGGGCGCCGGCCTGCTCGCCGACGCCCTGGCCGGCGTCGCCCTGGTCTTCGCGCTCGGCGTCCGCGCATATCTGCTGGTCGCGCCGCTCCTGTCCTATGGCAGCATCATCGGCCTCACCCTCTGGACCGCCTGGTATCGCCGCCGCGCCCTGACCGGCTTCGCGGACATCGCCGCCGTTCCCTCCTTGCGGCGCGCCGCTCTCACCGCGGATAATAATGCCGATAGGTCCGCAGCACGCTCGGAAAAGCCTGCCTGACGATGCTTCTGATGCCCAGAGCGGCACCGTTTAGGCCGAACTGGTAATTCCTCACCATGTTCCGCATGACAGTGACGGGATAGATGTCGCGGAACAAGCCCAGCGCCCCGTCGGCGGCCAGCGCCTCGTACAGAAAACTCCCCTCCGGGGGCGCCATGTCTTTCCAATATCCCATGCCCGTCAGAATATTGTTGAACAGATGCAGCGTGATGGCCTGCCCGCATTTCGCGGCGCATGCGTCGCGCCATTCCGGCAGAAGGACTTTCTGGATGTCGTAATGCTCGATCGGATAGAAAATATGAGCCGCGGCCGGGCGCAGCGTCTCGGGATAGGCCTTCGCCAGCTTGCCCAGCAGCAAGGGCCCGGTTTCGCCCCAGCGCAGATTGCGATCGGCCATGGCTTCCGCGCCGGCGATCAGCGATTGCAGCATGGCGGCGTCGCGCAGATAAAGAATCGCGCCATTGATGCCGCCCTGCTCCTCGCGCGCGACGATGTCGGGCAGGGTATACGCAATCCGGTTCGACAGCATAAGGACGTCCAGATCGACCCAGGCCATGCCATATTGCCGGATCATCACGTAACGAAACAGGTCGGAGAAATGACCCAGGGCGGGCCGGCCATTATGCAGGAACCGTCGCGTCATCTCCTCCGGCAGCACATCCGCCGCATTCGCGACCGTGACGCCGTCCGGCACGTTCTCGACCGGCTGATATGAAAACAGGGTCAGCGTATAGCCGCGAAAGACGAACGACGCGGCACAGGCATGTTCGAGCGCGGACAGGCGCCCCCCATACCAGAACGTACCGAATTCGGTGGTCGGAAGGCGCGCATAATATGGCTGAAGATTCTGATTCCGGAAATCCCGATCCTGGAAAGACGGGTGCGCGACGGGAATGGCTTTCAACTGGGCGGACGACATTTACGCCTCGAAGGGTTTGCACGACATGATCAGGTCTTCCGCCGGGTCATAGACGCATGTCATGGCGGCATCCACCCTGCGGCATGAAAATGTTCAGGAATTATTTCATGCTGACGTCCTGTCTCACGTTCGAAACAAGAGGGTCAGAACTCAGGACAATATTGATCATGTCCGTAATTTTCAAACATGCATGGAGACATTTCCGCTTCGCTATAAAAATTTCAATAACGCCAAACATCGGAAAAGTTTCCAGGTGGTAAATCTTCCTGTGCGCCGGCCGGCCCGGATCGGCCGCGCGCACCGCGCCCGCAGTCTCGCCGCGGATGCGGCAATGCCGATTCTTTCGTCTTTTTCCCCGGAACCTCCCGCCGTCCACTTCCTGCCATGATTAGGTGCATTGAACGGAGAAAGCACTCCGCATGCACCACGCCTCCACCCGGTCCGCCCCTCGGGTCGGACGAACCGCCAGCGAAAGCAATGGAATCGCCACCCGGGCTTCACGGAATTATGAAAATATATTTTTAACCATGATACAATATGACCAAAAAATAGAACAAAATGACTGTAAATATGGGGGGCTAAAAAATATTGAAATTGACGATTGAGACGTGCAAGATAATACTATTCCAGTTTCAAGCTACGTGTTGTCTGAAGTTTTCATAATTCAAACAAATCCAAGCAGATCGAATTTTTATCCACATATAGGATCTGTATTGAAGGGATTGATTCAATGCGCGTGGGGCAGGTTCCATTTTTAGAAACCAACGTAGCTCAGCTCAGCGGTCTTTTGCGGGAAATCAATGAAATAGAAGAATCCGGGATCTATAGTAACTACGGTCCCATGAATACGAAATTTGAATCCGCGCTTATTTCGACTGTGTTCGGCGGTGTCGGAAGCTGCGTGACCGTATGCAATGCGACCATCGGTTTGATGATCGCCCTCAAATATGTAACGCGGCATGTCGACCGGTCTCAAAAACCATATGTTCTCATGCCGTCCTTTACCTTCGCCGCCGCGGCCCATGCGGTCATATGGGCGGGCTTCACACCGCTCTTCGCCGATATCGATCCGCATAGCTGGACCATGAGCGCCGAGTCGGAGGCGCAGATCCTGGCCTCCCAGGCTTCGAAAATCGCGGCGATCTTTCCCTACGCCGCGTTTGGAAACGCCATCGATCTCGGGCGCTACATCGATTTTTACGAATCGTACGGCATTCCCACCGTCGTGGACGCGGCATCGTCCCTGGGCAGTTTGAATCTGGCCGGGCACGGGTTCGGCACCGGGTTTCCCTTCCCGATCGTCTTTTCTCTTCACGCCACCAAGGCGCTGGGCGTCGGAGAAGGCGGCTTCATCTACAGCGACGATGCCGGGATGATCCAGCAGCTTCGCGCCATGGGCAATTTCGGCTTCGAGCGTCCGCGCCACGCCACGATTGACGGGATCAATTCAAAAATGCCCGAGATCAGCGCCCTCCTCGGACTGGACGGGCTGAAAAGGCTGGAAGCCATCAGCCGGAAAAAGGACGAGCTGGCGCAGATGTACCGGGACTGCCTGCCGGATTTCACGTTCCAGACGGTTCTCGGCCGGCGCTCGGCCTATCAGTTCATGCCGGTACTCCTGCCCGAGCGCGGCGCGTCCCGCCGGGACCAGGTGCTTGCCCGCATGAAGGACAGCCACATCGGCATCGCGACATATTTCTCGCCCCATCTCGCCGAACAGAAATATTTCGTCCCCAGGGCCGAAACGACGTCTCTGCCGGTCACCGACCGCATCGCATCGGGCGTCGTGTCCTTGCCGCTCGGCCACCGGATGACGTCCGACACGATTCAATTCGTATGTGACGAATTCAGGCGCAGTTGCCAGCAGGAATTCAATTGAACGGCCGCGCGTCCGGTTTCGAAGACATGCCGATTAACCGAACATAATAACTGAACGCAGATAACCGGACGGAAAATGGCGGTCGTCATGCCCGATTTTCTCTACGAGGAACGACGCTTCCAGCTCGTGATCATCGGCGGCGGCCCGGCCGGAATCGCGCCGCTCCTGGCGGCCCATCATGCCGGGCAACTCGATGATCTTCTGTCCGCAGGGGTGGCGATCGTCGAACGGTCCGGCGCGCTGGGCGCGGGAACGATCGGTCACTACGCCATCAATTCCGACAGCAGCGGCGCCACCTTCGTCGATTGCCTGCGCAGCCCCGTCCCGACGCCCCTGACGGCTCTATACGATCATCCGCTTGCGAAAAGCCTCGCCGCGGCCGGGGACGGGGCGGTGCCGCTGCGCGATGCCGGACGCTTCCTGGCCCTGGTCGGAGCGGCGCTGGAGGCGATGGTCCGCGATGACGCGGGCTGCGCGGTCCTGACACGTCACACGGCTTGTCACGTGCGCCGCGATCGGGACGGCTGGCGCGTGACGGTCCGGGACGAACACGGCAACCAGCGCGTGCTGCATGCCCGAAACGTGGTACTGGCCACCGGCGGCCATCAGCCGGAAGAGCGCCTCGCGGCCGAACGGGTCGGCGGCGCCACGCTCGTGGATCTGTGCGGCGACCGTCTGGTACAGTCCGGCGACGTGCTCGGCCTCGGCGGCCTGCAGCGCATGGCGGATCGCCTGTCCGGCCTGGACGACCCGCGCGTCGCCGTTGTCGGCGGATCGACCAGCGCCGCCGCGGTCTGCCACGCATTGCTGAACCGCATGCCCACGGTGCGCTTCAAGGCAGGCGGCATCACGCTGCTGCATCGCCGCCCGTTGCGCATCTACTACCCGGATGCCCAAAGCGCCCTGGCCGAGGGCTACACCGAATTCGACGAAGACGATATTTGCGGCATCAGCGGCAAGGTTTTTCGTTTCGCCGGTTTTCGACTCGATTCACGCGAACTGATCATGCAGGCCCGCGGCATCGGCGGCCGCGCGCCGGAACCAAGGCTGGCACTGCACTGCCTGCAGCGATCCGCCGACCCCCAGACCCTTGACTCCCAGGCCCTCGACCCCCATGCCCTGGGCATACTGGATCGGGCCGATATAGTCGTCGCCGCCTTCGGCTACCGGCCGCGCGCCCTGCCGGTCATGGACATGGACGGCACACCCGTTCGTCTCCTGTCCCAGACCGGGCCGCAGCAGCCGCTCGTCGACGGACAATGCCGCGTCCTGGACGGGGCCGGTACCGCCCTGCCCAATCTCTTCGGCATCGGCCTGTCCGCCGGCTTCGTTCCGCGCGGCGCTCTGGGCGGAGAGCCGAGCTTCCGCGGCCAGGCGAACGGGTTGTGGCTATGGCAGAAGGATGTCGGCGGCTTGATCGTCGACGCCGTGCGCCGCCCGCCGAAACCGACCTCCCGGCAGCCCCTGCAAGAGAACGTGGATGCATGGAGCTGATGGCAGGAACAATCAATAACCCCTCATATAATCCCTCATATGCTCGTGACCGGAGAAACAGGTGCCTTGAAGAACACCGAAATCGCCGATGGCGGCACAGGCGACGAAATCGCCGCCATCAACCGGGGTACGCCGGCGCGCCTGGCGGCGCTTGACTCCGTACGTGGCCTCGCCGCGCTGATCGTGGTGATCCACCATTGCTTTCTGACGCAACCCGCCTTTTGCGATTTTTTCTTCTCCACCTGGCAGACCCCGGCTCATACGCTGGGGCAATATATTCTTTTCTACACGCCGGTCCGCATCGTCTGGAGCGGTTACGAGGCCGTGACGCTCTTCTACGTCCTCAGCGGCCTTGTCCTGGCCCTTCCCTGGGCCGAACGCCGGGTGCCGGCCTACCGTACATTCGTCATCAAGCGCGTCGCTCGCATCTATTTTCCGTATTGCGCGGCGATCCTGGGCGCCGCGGTGCTGAACCTCGTCTTCAGGCGGTGGGCCGGCGTGCCGGGCGCCAGCGAATGGGTCACCAGGATGAACTGGTCGCATCCGCTCACCCTGTGGACGCTCGTGGACCATGCCCTGATGTATGGCCACCGCAACAGCGTGAACGGCGCCATCCACTCCCTGATCTGGGAAATGCGGGTCTCGCTCCTGTTTCCGTTCCTGATCCTGCCGATCGCGCGCTACCGGGCGCGGGGGGCCATCGCGGTCCTCGCGGGTCTGGCGGCCTTTGTCGTCTTCCTTCAGTTCTGTGTCGGCGGCGGCTTCGGCGCGCACGGCGCTCTGCTGTCGAGCATGGAATATCGCACGACCGACAAGCTCGGTTATGAAATCCAGTGGACGGCGTACTATGCCTGCTTCTTCGTGATGGGATCGCTGATCGGCTTCTACCTTCAGCCGATCCGCAATGCCCTGACGACATTGTCCGCCCGCGGGCGGCTGGCATTGCTGCTCGGCGGCCTGTTCATCTTTCAGGGACATTGGTCGCAGATCCATGCCCTGCAGGAAACCATGGTCGCGTTCGGATCGGTCATGGTGATCACCGCATCCCTGTCGCCCGGCATGACCGAGCGCATCTTGCTGCGTCCATCGCTCCGTTTCCTGGGGCGCATCTCCTACAGCCTGTATCTCGTCCATGTGCCGCTGATTCTGGCGATCGTCAGCCTGTTGCAGGCCGTGCCGTTGCCCGTCCTCCTCGCCGTCGTTCCGCCCCTCTCCATCGCCCTGGGCTGGCTGTTCCACGTGACGATCGCGGATCCCAGCGCGCGGTTCGGCCAGCGGGTCGCAAGGATGCTGGATCACCGCGGCGTCCTCGGGTCCCCCGCCCCCGCCCGTCGGAACTGGTCACAAATATGACCGGGCAAATAGGATTCGGCGGATAGGATCGGGCAAAGATGATTCGGGCAAGACAGGGCGGCCAGGTCACGGCGCGCCCAAGCGCTCCCGCAGGGCCGTTCTGCCGCGTGCCAGCGCGGCACGGTAAAGGCGCCCGCGAGTGACCTCCCCCGGGAACCGCGCCAATGCCTGCCGCATGGGACTGCCGGGCAGAAAATAATCCTTCACCGCATGCGTGTTCGCCAGCAGGCTGGCAATATAGCCCGCCTTGTCGCGGACCGGATGCACGAAGGCAGGCTCCTGCACGCCAAGCATATCAAGATCGTCTTCCAGGATCGGCGGAAACCAGTGATACCGGCTCAGGTCGCCGAACCGGGAAAGCGGCGCCGTGGCAAAGCCGCCGCGATGCAGTTCGGTCGGCACGAAGGTTTCGCTCAGCGGCCAGAAATCGATGTCCGTCCGCCGGGACATCTCGCGCCGCCGCTGCCAGAGATAGCGCAACGCCCGGTTGGAATGCATCAGGACGCAATTCAACGCGCCACGAAATTCCTCGCTTGAATAGAGGTTTTTATGGAATCGCGTCCACCACCAGCCGTCCAGGTCGTCCCGCGGATGAAAGACGGTCTCGACGCCCGACAGGATGGCCGCGTTCGCGAATTCCGCGATGCTGCCCAATATGCATGCGTCATACTCCACAAACAGATAATAATCATAATCGGGTATGACGTTCAGAACCTGATAGTGCGTATAGTCGGCATTCCACCACAGCAGGCTGCCTTTCTCATATCGGTCGGCCAGGCCGAGTTCCAGCATCTCGCCCTGATTCGTCCTCAGCACCTTGTCATAGGGCACGGGCCCCGCCGAGCCCGCCGTTTCGTCAATCGAAAGATACACATCGAGAGTACCGGAACCGGAGAGAAGCCGATTCAATTGTCTGGAAATGAAGTCATTCCACATATAGGACTTCAAAACCACCGCGCACGACGCCATAAACCCATTCCCGAATATTTAAAAATAGACACATAAGATGTCGAATCGCAGAAGACCGATAGGACGAGACTTGTCCTCGCGCGTAAAATTCGCTGTCTGACCTCATTTCGTTACGAAATTTCAAATCTTTCTACGTTCTGAACGGCGCAAGGTTTTCTGGCGCAGATTATTAAATTATTGTTAATGTCATTGCGGCTTGCGCCGTCAGGACGATGGCCGCCCCGATCCTGTCACCACGACCGGGGCGCCCCGGATGGGCCGGCTGCCGCTGGACCTTTGCTGGCCGCCCGCACGCTCAGGCGCCCATCCTCGTCATGCAGCGCCGCGTTGAAATCGTTGTCCGAGGCCGAGGGCAGGGATGCAACTTCTCCCGGCGGATGCGCGCGGTCGAATTGACCCAGGTATAATTCCCCTCCAGCCCGACATGCCGCAGCATTCTCGCCGGTCCCGCCCTGGTGTCTTGGACGCCCCGACCGTCCTGCCGCGCCTAAGCCGGGCGGTTCTGCGTCGCCATCCGCACCGCCAGCCCGGCCAGGACCGTGCCCATCACCCAGCGTTGCAGCCGCAGCCAGGCGGGGCGCCGGTTCAGAAAGGTTGCGATCGTGCCGGCCATCACCGCGATCACCGCGTTCACCGCCACGCTCAGCGCGATCTGCGTCCCGCCCAGGATCAGCGACTGGCTCAGGATATCGCCCCGCATGCTCCCGTGCGGCGCCCGGCTGATGAATTGCGGCAGCAGCGACAGATACATGATCGCGATCTTCGGATTCAGCAGATTGGTCACCAACCCCATGGTGAACAGCCGCCGCGCGCTGTCCCGCGGCAGCGTCCGCACCTGGAACGGCGACCGCCCGCCCGGCCGCAGCGCCTGCCACGCCAGATAGGCCAGATAGCCCGCCCCCGCCAGCCGCACCGTGTCATAGGCGAACGGCACCGCCAGCAGCAGCGCCGTCAGCCCCAGGACCGCGCACAGCATGTAGATGACGAACCCCAGCGCGACACCCCCCAGCGAGACCAGCCCCGCCTTCGCCCCCTGCGAGATTGAACGCGAAATCAGATAGACCATGTTCGGTCCGGGCGTCAGCGCCATGCCCAGCGCCAGCAGGGCGAAACCGATCCATTGCGGGGCAGGGGGCATCGCGTCTTTCCTCTTGGTTCGGATCAGAAATGACCCGCGCGCCGCGCCCGGTCAAGCCGGCGCGATCACATGTCCGCGCCCCCCTCGGCGCATATCGCCGCAGCCGCTACGGTCCCGGATCCAGAATCCCAGGCCCGCCTGCATCACGGCGGCCTCGCTCCCCGCCTGCAAGGACCCGGCTCATGATCTATCTGGGACTCGATCTCGGAACCACCGCCACCAAGGCCATTCTCGTCGATGACGGCCAGACGGTCCTGGCTGCCGCCACCGCCGCGTCGCAGGTGCTCCAGCCGCGCCCCGGCATCAGCGAACAGGATCCCGAAAGCTGGATCGCCGCCGCCCGCGCGGTGATGGCGCAACTGCGCGCCGATGCGCCGCAGGCCTTCGCCGCCGTCCGCGCCATCGGCCTGTCGGGGC